>NZ_CP024582.1:300000-382413 GCF_002754815.1 Roseomonas sp. FDAARGOS_362
TCGGCGGCACGACGGTAACCGTCAAGGTCGCGCATGTGAGGCTATGCTACAGCCGGATGCTGTTCGTTCGCGCTTATCCGCGCGAGACGCAGGAGATGGTGTTCGACGCCCATGACCGGGCGTTCGCCTTCTTTCGCGGCACCTGCACGCGGGGCATCTACGACAACATGCGCACGGCGGTGGACGCGATCCTGGTGGGACGGGATCGTGCCTACAACCGGCGTTTCCTGCACATGTGCAGCCACTACCTGGTCGAGCCGGTGGCCTGCACTCCGGCCTCAGGCTGGGAGAAAGGTCAGGTCGAGAACCAGGTCGGGCTGGTGCGGGAGCGGTTCTTTACGCCGCGACTGCGGGTGAGGAGCTACGAGGAGCTGAACGCCCTTCTGCTGGACCGGTGCGTGTCCCATGCCCGGGCCAATCGGCATCCGGAGCAGAGGGAGCGGACAGTCTGGGAGGCGTTCGAGGCGGAGCGGCCAAGCCTGGTGCCCTATGCCGGACGGTTCGACGGGTTCCATGCCGTGCCTGCCGCGGTGTCCAAGACCTGCCTGGTGCGGTTCGACAACAACAAGTACTCGGTGATGGCGAGCGCGGTGGGGCGGCCGGTCGAGATCCGGGCCTATGCCGAGCGGATCGAGCTGCGCCAGGACGGCCGGGTGGTGGGCGAGCACCGGCGCGTGTTCGGCCGGGACCAGACGGTGTTCGACCCCTGGCACTACGTGCCCGTGCTGGCGCGCAAACCTGGAGCGCTGCGCAACGGGGCACCGTTCAAGGACTGGCTGCTGCCCGGTGCACTGGAACGGGTCCGCCGCAAGCTGGCCGCGGCCGCCGATGGCGACCGGCAGATGGTGGAGATCCTGACCAGGGTGTTGGACGACGGTCTGGCTGCGGTCGAGGCCGCTTGCAGCGAGGCGCTGCGCGAGGGCGTCCACTCGGCCGACGTCATCCTCAACATCCTCGCCCGCCAGCGCGAGCCACCGCCGCCGGTGACCATCCTGACCCCGGAGGCGCTCCGGCTGCGGCATGCGCCGCTGGCCGACTGCACCCGCTACGACAGCCTGAGGAGAGGACCCTGATGGAACGCACCGCTATCCTCGCCACCATGGGCGAGCTCAAGCTCTACGGCATGCGCGCGGCGTTTGACGCCATCATCACGGCCGCCGTCAAACGCCAACATGAGCCACAGCAGGTCATCGGCGACTTTGTCTCGGCCGAGATCGCCGAGAAGCAGGCGCGCTCGATCAAGTACCAGATCACCACCGCCAAGCTGCCGCTGGCCAAGGACGTGGACGAGTTCGGGTTCGACGGTACCCCGGTCAACGAGGCTCTGGTCCGTGATCTCGCGGGGGTGGGTTCCTGGCCCAGCAGCGCAACGTGGTACTCGTCGGCGGCACCGGCACAGGCAAAACTCATTTGGCCATCGCCATTGCCCGGGCCTGCATCCGCGATGGAGCGCGCGGGCGGTTCTACAACGTGGTGGACCTGGTGAACCGTCTTGAGGCCGAGACCCGGGCCGGACGACAAGGGCGCATCGCCGACCATCTCTGCCGCCTGGATTTCGTTGTCCTCGACGAGCTTGGCTACCTGCCGTTCGCCCAGTCCGGCGGCCAGTTGCTGTTCCACCTGGTCAGCCGCCTCTACGAGCAGACCTCGGTCATCGTCACCACCAACCTCGCCTTTGGTGAATGGCCCAGCGTCTTTGGGGACGCCAAGATGACCACCGCCTTGCTCGACCGCCTCACTCACCACTGCGACATCGTCGAGACCGGCAACGACAGTTGGCGATTCAAGAACCGCGCCTGAACGCCTTACAAGAGGGGTCCCTTTTGCGCGCCGATCTGGGGTCCCCATTCAATGCCGATTGACAAGCCTAGAAAAAATCAAAAGCACAAGCTTGTAGAGGCGTACTCACAACCCGAGGCCGCGAGCCAGATGGTAAAAGCGCGTGGTACGTAAGCCTTTTTTGATCGGTCAGCCTGCGGCATCGAGTGCGAGATTGAGCCGAAGCACATTCACCCGTTCTACGCCAAGGAAGCCCAGGATCGGCATTGTGGTATTCTCGCGCAGTATCGCACGCACACGCTCCTCCGGCATGCCGCGTGCCTGCGCCACCCGCGCTACCTGCCGGACCGCATTCTCCGGACTGATATCGGGGTCGAGGCCGGAACCCGAAGCCATGACGGCATCAGCGGGTACAGGCGCGGCCCCGGCCGCCGCAACACGCTCGCGTACCGCATCGATCAATGCCCTGTTGGAGGGCCCCCGCTGCGAGGCCGCCGATGATGCGGCATTGTACGGCGAATCCACTGTCCTGCTGCTGTCCTGTGGATCGGATGCGGTGGTGGCGGAGGGACGGCCATGGAAGTAGCGATCTCCGGTGAAGTTCTGCCCGATCAGAGCCGAGCCGATCACGTGCCCATCGCGCTCGATCAGGGACCCGCCGGCCAGGTCAGGCAGAAAGGTGGTCGCGAGGCCCGTCATGGCCGCAGGCATGGCCAGGCCGAGAAGCAGGGTGAAGCCGACGACCAGGGTCGCGGCGGGACGAAGCAGAGACATGCTCAGGCGATCCCCAGCATCTGGAGTATGAGGTCGATGACCTTGATTCCGGCGAAAGGCGCGACAATCCCGCCCAGTCCGTAGATCAGGAGGTTCCGGCGCAGCAGTGCCGCCGCTCCGGACGGCGTGTAGCGCACGCCCCGCAGCGCCAGCGGGACCAGGGCCACGATGATCAGGGCATTGAAGATCACGGCGGAGAGGATGGCGCTCTCCGGGCTCGCAAGCCGCATCACGTTCAGGGCCTGGAGCTCCGGATACTGGGCCACGAAGATCGCCGGCAGGATGGCGAAGTACTTCGCCACATCGTTCGAGATGGAGAAGGTGGTCAGTGCGCCCCGGGTGATGAGGAGCTGCTTGCCGATCTCGACGACCTCGATGAGCTTGGTCGGATCGCTGTCGAGATCCACCATGTTGCCGGCCTCGCGCGCCGCCTGGGTACCGGTCTGCATGGCGAGCCCGACATCCGCCTGCGCCAGCGCCGGCGCGTCATTGGTGCCGTCGCCGGCCATGGCGACGAGGCGTCCTTCCCCCTGTGCCTTGCGGATGTAGCCGAGCTTGTCCTCGGGCGTCGCCTCGGCGATGAAGTCGTCCACCCCGGCCTCGGCCGCAATGGCGGCGGCGGTCAGGCGGTTGTCGCCTGTCACCATCACGGTGCGGATGCCCATCCTGCGCAATGCGGCGAAACGCTCCCGCATACCGGGCTTGACGATGTCCTTCAGCTCGATGGCGCCCAGCAGGCGGCGGTCCCTGGCCACCACCAGCGGCGTGCCGCCCTGTCGCGCGATGCGCTCCACGGCCTCGCGCAGTGCGGGCGGCGCCTCGGTATCGAGCGCGCGGACGATGCTTTCGGACGCTCCCTTGCGGTAGCTGCCATCCGGCAGGTCGAGGCCTGAGATCCTGGTCTGGGCTGTGAAGGGCACCACCTTCGCCCCGGTCGGCAGGGCAGGGGGCACCACGCCGTGCGCCTCGCGCGCGAAGGCGAGGATCGAGCGGCCCTCCGGCGTCTCATCGGCCAGGGAGGACAGCACCGCGGCCTCGGCCAGTTCCCGCATGGTCACGTTCGGGGCGGGGTGGGAAGCGGCGGCCTGGCGGTTGCCGAGGGTGATGGTGCCGGTCTTGTCCAGCAGCAGCACGTCCACATCGCCCGCCGCCTCCACCGCGCGTCCGCTCGTCGCCATGACGTTGAAGCGGACGAGACGGTCCATGCCGGCAATGCCGATGGCCGAGAGCAGGCCGCCGATGGTGGTCGGGATCAGCGTGACCAGCAGCGCGGCCAGCACGGGCACGGAAGGCGGCGCGCCATTCCAGCTCGCGAGTCCCACCACGCTGGCCACGGCGATCAGGAAGATGATCGTCATGCCGGCGAGCAGGATGTCGAGCGCGATCTCGTTCGGCGTCTTCTGGCGCGAGGCACCTTCGACCAGCAAGATCATGCGATCGATGAAGGTCGAACCCGGTGCCGCGGTGATGCGCACCACGATCCAGTCGGAAACCACCAGCGTTCCGCCTGTCACCGCCGAGCGGTCGCCGCCGCTCTCGCGGATCACGGGCGCGCTCTCGCCGGTCACGGCGGCCTCGTTCACCGAGGCGATGCCTTGTACGACCTCGCCGTCCGAGGGAACGAGATCACCCGCCTCGACCAGGACCAGCTCGCCCACCCGCAGTTCCGCCGCGCCGCGTGGCTGCCACAGGCTGCGGTCATCGGCCCTCAGGAGAAGCTTCGCCTCGGTCTCGGTGCGGGCCCTTCGCAGGCTCTCCGCCCGCGCGCGGCCACGGCCCTCCGCCACCGCCTCGGCGAAGGTGGCGAACAGGACGGTAAACCAGAGCCACAGCGCGATGCCTGCCTGGAAGGCCCATGGCTCCCCCACGAAGGCGGCGCGGGCCGCCAGCAGTGTGACGAGGATGGAGACCACCTCCGTCACGAAGATCACAGGGTTCCGGATCAGCGTGGCGGGGTTCAGCTTACGGAACGCATCCGCGACCGCGCGTGGCAGCAGCGCCGTGTCGAGGAGGACTGGCCGGGCGCGCGTGGATGTGCCCCGGCCGGTGGTGGTGTCGAGCATCGGGGTATGCCTCAGAAAGTCTTGCCTGCGAGCAGGGTGAAGTGCTCGGCGATCGGACCGAGGGTGAGGGAAGGGAGGAATTGCAGGCCGCCCAGGATCAGGATCACGCCTGCCAGCAGGCCCGCGAAAAGCGGACCATGCGTTGGAAAGGTCCCCGCACCTTCGGGCGCGCGCGGCTTGGCGGCCAGCGAGCCGGCGATGGCCATGACCGGCACGACATAGGCGAAACGGCCGAGCATCATGGCAATGCCGAGCGTCAGGTCCATCCAGGGCGTGTCGGCCGCGAGGCCACCGAAGGCGGAGCCGTTGTTGCCGGCCGCCGAGGTATAGGCATAGAGCATCTCGGTCAGCCCGTGCGGCCCGGCATTCGCGATCGAGGACACCGCGGCCGGCAGCACCAGCGAGACGGCGGTGAAGCCGAGGATCACCGTGGGCAGGATCAGCACGGCGAGCATCGCCAGCTTGATCTCGCGCGCCTGCACCTTCTTGCCCAGGTATTCCGGCGTGCGTCCGACCATCAGCCCCGCCACGAAGACGGCGAGCAGGGCGAAGACCAGGATGCCGTAGAGGCCTGATCCGACACCTCCCGGCAACACCTCGCCCAGCTGGATCAGGAACAGGGGCACCAGCCCGCCCAGTGGCATGAAGCTGTCGAACATGGCGTTCACCGCGCCGCAGGAAGCACCCGTGGTGGTGGCGGTGAAGAGCGCGACGAGTGGCAGGCCGAAGCGGACATCCTTGCCTTCCATGTTGCCCATGGCCGGATCGACGCCCAGCGCGGTCAGCAGGGGGTTGCCCGCGGCCTCCGCCGCGTAGATGGCGGCGGTGGCGGCAACTACGAACCCCAGCATCACCGCCAGGAGCACGCGACCCTGGCGGATATCGCCCACGATCCGCCCGAAGGTCAGGCAGAGCGCGAAGGGAATGACCGCCTGCGCCCAGATCTGCAACGCGGTGGCCAGGGCATCGGGTCCCTCGAAGGGATGCAATGCGTTCACGCCGAAGAAGCCGCCGCCATTGGTGCCGAGATGCTTGATGGCGATCTGAAAGGCCACCGGGCCCAGGGGTATGGTTTGCTGGGCGCCCTCCAGCGTCGTCGCCGTGACGTAGGCGGAGAAGGTTTGCGGCATGCCGAGCGCCACGAAAGCCATGCCCAGCACAATGGCCAAGGGCAGGAGGACATAGAGCGTCACACGGGTGAAGTCGGCCCAGAAGTTTCCGAGCTCGCGCAGGCCCCCACGTGCGAAGGCGCGGGAAACGGCGAGCGCCAGGGCGATGCCGGTCGAGGCGGAAAGGAAGTTCTGCACGGTGAAGCCGGCCATCTGCGACAGGTAGGAGGCAGCGGCCTCACCCGAATAGGCCTGCCAGTTCGTGTTCGTCACGAAGCTGACCGCCGTGTTGAAGGCAAGCCAGGAGGACATGCCCGGAAAGTCCTGCGGGTTCAGTGGCAGCACGCCCTGCAGGCGCAGGATGGCGAAGAGCAGCACGAAACCTGCGGCATTCGCGGACAGCATGGCGAGGACATAGGCCTTCCAGTCCTGGCCACGTTCAGGATCGATGCCTCCCGCACGGTAGAAGACTGCTTCCACGGGCCGCAGCCAAGTCATGCGGCCATCGGCGACGGCCGCCATATAGCGTCCGAGTGGCACCGCAGACGCGAGGATGCATGCCAGGACGAGCGCGATCTGCGCCCAGCCGATGAGTGTCATGGAATCAGAGGTCCTCGGGGCGCAGGAGCGCCCATAGCAGATAGGCCAGCAGCCCGGCTGAGACGGCGCCGCCCAGGATCAGGTCGAGCATGACGCGTCAGACCCGGTCACAGCCGCGTACATAGGCCGCCAGCAGGCCGAAAAGACCGAGGCCAAGAGCAAGGGCAACGAGATCGTTCATATTCCAACTTCCCTGGTCGGCGCACAGCCGGCACCGGGTGAAGTCAATGGGAAAACGGGCGTAAAGAGGCCATTCGAGTTTTCACCGGGCCGCATAAAAAGCATATAAATACACGCGGCCGCGAGTTGGGCAGCCCGGGAATTTTATGGGTTTTTTATAGCTTCGGAATGAATGGATGATCGCGCTTTTACATCTTTCGCCTCAAGCCAATGAGAGGCCAGGCTTCAAGAGCGATCGCCATGTCATCCATGATCTCGGACGGGCCGGAACGTCTCTCCAGGAAATCATTTCCGGCCCGGCACCAGGACGTTGCCGGCCTCGTCCGGCATCCCTTGCGACGACTTGGCGCAGGCGCGGTGATATTGGCGACCCTGTCCCTGCTCTTCGCCTGGAGCTTCATCGGGTCGTTGCTCATGGGCTTGCAGACACCCGCGACATCCCCGCCGCGCCCGGCCATGCTGTGGCTTGCCGTGGCGGTGGCGATCGTCCTGGGCGGCTTCGTGACCGAGCTGCTTGTGATGGCGCGCTTGAAGGGGTGACCCTCGGTCTGGCCATGTCCCCGGGTACGTGTTCCGGATGAGGGATGCAGGGACAGGAAATGGCGAACCGGCCCGGCCCGATCCGGATGCGCTGCTTGCCCTGGCGAAGCAGGAGCAACGGGGGAGGCTGAAGGTCTTCCTGGGGGCCGCGCCAGGCGTCGGCAAGACCTACGAGATGCTGACGGAGGCCCGCCGTCGTGCCCTGGGGGGTGCCGATGTGGTGGTCGGCCTGGTGGAAACCCATGGCCGTGCGGAAACGGCGGCCCAGCTCGCCGGGCTGGAGATGCTGCCGCGCGCAAGCCTGTCCTATCGTGGGCAGGTGCTGAGCGAGTTCGATCTCGACGGGGCCCTCGCGCGCCATCCCGGCATCCTGGTGCTCGACGAGCTGCCGCACAGCAACGCGCCCGGCAGCCGCCATCCGAAGCGTTGGCAGGATGTGGAGGAGCTGCGGGCCGCCGGCATCGAGGTCTGGACCGCCATGAATGTCCAGCATCTCGAAAGCCTGTCGGAGACGGTGACGCGCATCACCGGCGTGCGCGTGGCCGAGACGGTCCCGGACCATGTGCTGGCCGGCGCGGACGCGGTGGAACTGATCGACATCCCACCGGCCGAGCTGCTGGAGCGGATGCGCCAGGGCAAGGTGTACCGCCCTGATCAGGCGGCGCGGGCCCTGAAAGGCTTCTTCCGCGAAGGCAACCTCGCGGCACTGCGGGAAATGGCGCTCCGCCGGACGGCCGAGCGCGTGGATGCCGACGTCACGGGCTATATGCAGGCCAACGCCATCGCGGGTCCCTGGCCCGTGGGCGAGCGGGTCATGGTCCTGTTGGGCGGTGGGCCGGAGGCCGAGGCGGTGATCCGGCAGGCCCGCCGCATAGCGGACGCGCTGCGCGCGCCCCTGGTGGCCTTGCACATCGAGCAGCCGGGCGAGGCGGGAAGCGACCCGTCCCGGGCGCTGCGTCTGGCGGAGGCACTCGGCGCCGAGGCCGAGACGGTGGTCGACACCGACCTGCCCCGTGCCATCCTGAGGGCGGCCTGTTCACGCAACGTCACGCATCTCGTCATCGGCCGCGGCCGTCCGACATTCTGGCGGCGCCTGACCGGCCGCACGCTGGCGGCAGCCCTGATGCGGCGGGCCACGGAGTTCACGCTGCACCTCGTCCCCGGCTCCCCCGGCACGGGGCGCCCGAAGCCCGTCGCCGAGCGGCGCGGCTATCCGGCCTGGCTCGGCTGGACCAGCATGGCCGCCGGCGTCCTGGCCGCGACAGGGATCGCCTTTGCCCTGGACGGCCGGGTGACCGAGGGGTCGCTCGGCATGGTCTATCTCGCCACCACAGTGGCCGCCGCGGTCGGGTTCGGCCCCGCACATGGCTTCGCCACGGCGATCCTGTCCTTTCTGCTCTGGAACTACCTCTTCATCGAGCCGCGCTACACCCTGACCATCGACGGCCCGCAGGAAGTGCTCGGCGCCGTGGTCTTCGGCCTGGTGGCCCTGCTGCTCGCGGGAACGGCGGGGCGGCTCGGGCGGACCGTCCGCACCGCCCAGGCCCGGGTCTTCGGGCTCCGGCGCCTGGTGGAGTTCAGCCGCCGTCTCGGGGCCCCGATGGACCGGGGCTCCCTCCTGTCCCTGATCGCGGAGGAGACGGGGCGGGTTTCCGACTGCTCCTGCTGCGTCCTCATACCGCTTTCCGGCGAGGATCTGCCCGGGCTGGGCCTGCCACGCGGACGGAGGCCGGACGATACCGACCTGATCCTCCGGGCGGCGGCACCATCCGCGGCCGAGCCCGACGACGCCTCCATGGCCGCCGCCCGCTGGGCCTATGCCAAGGGCAGGCCGACAGGCTGGGGGACGGACACGCTTCCGACGGCGCTATGGCAGTTTCAGCCATTGCCCAGCGGGCAAGGCATTGCAGGGGTGGTGGGGATCCGCTTCGCGGACCGTTCGGAGCCGCTCGACAGCGAAAGGTCGCGAACCCTGGCCGCACTTCTCGACCAGGCGGCCATCGCGCTCGAACGGGCGGAGCTGATGGAGGACCGGGCGCGGGGTGCCATGCGTGCGGAAGCGGATGCGCTGCGGACGACGCTGCTCACCTCCCTCGGCCATGACCTGCGCACGCCGCTGACCGGTATCAGAGGCTCTTTGGAGACGCTCCGGACGATGGGGGATGCACTTTCCTCGGCAGCCAGGGCGGATCTCATCCTCGCCGCCGAAGAGGAAACGGCACGCCTCGGCCGTTTCCTGTCCAATATTCTCGATATGGTCCGGCTGGAAAGCGGGCAGGTTTCCCTGCGAAGCGAGGCGGTGGACCTGGCTTCTGCCCTGGAGTCCGCCATCGCGCGGGCAGAACACGCGACGGGACGCCGGGTGGAGCGGCGCATCGGCACCCGCTTGCCGGACCCGTCCCTGGATCCGGTTCTGTTCGACCAGATCTTTGGCAACCTGCTCGACAACGCGATGAAGTTCTCAGGACCGGAGGGGCGTGTCGCCGTCGTCGCGCAGCGCCTCGGCGCGAATGCGTCGGTCTCCATCGAGGATGACGGCCCCGGCATTCCACGCGAGGATCTGGCGCGGATCTTCGATCCCTTCTACCGCGCTTCGCGCACCGACCGGATCGCGGCCGGCAGTGGCCTGGGCCTTGCCATCGCACGGGGTTTGGCCCAGGCCATGGGAGGAGAGATCCTGGCCGAGAGCCCCATCCAGGAGGGGCGCGGCACGCGTGTCACAGTACGGTTCCCCGCATGACCAGTTCCTCCCCCGATCTATCACCCCCCCGTATCCTGGTGATCGACGACGAGCCGCAGATCCACCGCTTCCTGGGGCCGGCGCTCGCAGCGTCTGGCTATGCGCCCATGCAGGCGGAGAATGCCGCGACGGGGCTCCATCTGGCAGCCACGCAATCGCCCGCCGCCGTGTTGCTGGATCTCGGATTGCCCGATCTGGATGGGCAGGAGGCGATCCCCAGACTCCGCGCCTTCTGCACGGCACCCATCATCGTGCTTTCCGCCCGTGATGGGGAAGCGGCCAAGGTGACGGCCCTGGACGCCGGCGCGGACGACTTTGTCGAGAAGCCCTTCGCGCTCGCCGAGCTCCTTGCCCGTCTTCGGGCCGCGCTTCGTCGTGTCGCCGCAGCAGCGGGACAGGACGCGCCGGCGGCGCTGATCCGTATCGGCCAGATCGAGATGGACCTCGCTGCCAGAACGGTAATGGTCAATGGCGCGGCACTCAAGCTGACGCCCCGCGAGTGGGATCTGCTGGCCGCCCTGGCAAGAGCGGGGGCGGGCCGCGTGGTGACCCAGCGCCAGCTCCTTTCGGCGGTCTGGGGGCCAGGCCACGCCGAAAGCCCGCAATATCTGCGTGTCTATATCGGACATCTGCGCCAGAAGCTCGGCGATGCCGCCACGCTGATCCGAACGGAACCGGGTGTCGGCTATCGGCTGGGTCCCGCGGATTAAGCCGGTCCGATCAGGCGGATAAGGCTGTTGAAGAGGGCGGCCAGAAGGATACTGAGCTGGGCGAGGATCTTGCGAATGTTGTGCCCGCAGCCGCAGAGACGGCAAAGAGGGCGTCGCGGACGGTGCTCAGAACGATTTGAGCTCCTCCGCGGAAGGCTCGATCTCCCGGCGGATGGCGCGGCCGGCCGGGGCGGCCACGAACCTCTCAGCCAGCGTTACCGCTGCCGGCTGGCTTCGCCACCACGATTTCGTCGGTCTGTACCTTGAAGCTCGCAAGATAGTTGGGCCCGAAAGTGGTCGTGATCGCGACATCCGTGGCGTCCCGCCCCCGTGCCAGCAGGATTCGACCGATACGGGGGGTGTTGTTGCGCGCATCGAAGGTGTGCCAGGCATCGTCCAGATAGACCTCGAACCAAGCCGCGAAATCCGGAACGCCCCAGGGCTGCGGCGTTCCCATGTCACCCAGGTAGCCGGTGCAATAACGGGCCGGTATGTTCAGGCTGCGGCAGAATGTGATCGCCAGATGGGCATAGTCCCGGCAGACACCGCGACCCTCCGCATAAGCCTCGGCCGCCGTCCGTGTCGCCCTCGCCGCCTGATAGTCGAACGTGATGTGCTGGTGGACAAAGTCACAGACAGCCTGCACGCGGCCCCATCCTGCCGGGGTATTCCCGAACAAGTTCCAGGCGGCCGAAGCCAGCAGATCGACCTCGCAGTACCGGCTTCCCAGAAGGAAGGTCATGGCCTCATCCGGGAGGTCGGCGATCATGCACTGGGCCGCGTCCGGCACCACGGTGTCAGGCAGGCCGGTATCCTGCACCATGGCGCTGTTCGAAAGGACAAAACGTCCCGCAGGTGCCACAAGGCGTGAACCCAGGTTGCCGAAGCCGTCCCGGTAAGGAGAAACGGGGACAGGAGGATCGCAGCGCGGTGCCTCGGCGACCAGGATGTCCTTCGCTCGATCGGGATGGATGCTCAGCATCAGGATCATAGGCGTGGGCTGCGGCAACTCGTAGACGAGTTCATAACCAACCTGAATCTGCACGTAGGGCTCCTCGTCCAACCCTATCCCTAACACGGATGCGCCAGAGGACCCCATATAATCAGATGAAGGGACCGGCACGGGCTGTGGAACTGGACAGGTTAACCCCCCGGACATTGCCCGAGCCCCACCGCCCCGCGGGCGAGGCGTTGCTCGCCTCCGATACGGCACCCGAGGATCGGGGGGATGGTTCCCCTGTGCCGGGCTGCGCGGCCTTATGCCGGAGCGGCCGCTCCGCTGCGGCTCCTCCCTGCCGCCGTCCCGGCCGAAGCTGCACGGGCGGCACGGCATTCGCCGAACGGTCGCCGGTCGAGCGGAACCCAACGCCGAAACGACCATCCGCAGGCCCTTTTTGGTCATCCTGTCGTCACACCCGTGCAAAGCGGCTGTCACGAAGCAGCACTAGGTTCCGCCGCCATCGTACCCCCCAAGGGATTGTGATCAATGTTTCGCAGAACGGCCCTCGCTGCTGGCGTGGCTCTCGCCACGCTTCTTTCCGGTCACGCTGAGGCCGAGACGCGCCAGCGCTTCACCTTCTGGTACGGCCTCACCGGCCAGCTCAGCGATGTGGTGCAGCAGGTCTGCAAACGTTTCAACGAGGGGCAGAACGAATTCCAAGTGTCCTGCGTCAGCCAGGGCGACTATGCGCACGCGTTGCAGAATGCCATCGCGGCCTTTCGCGCCGGCGAGCAGCCCACGGTCGTGCAGGTCTATGACATCGGCACCGCCGACCTGATGCTCTCCGGCCAGTATATCCCGGCCCGGGATCTGATGCAGGAGCAGAAGCGGAAAGTCGACTGGAACAACTATCTCTCCCCGATCGCAGCCTATTACGCGACTTCCAAGGGCGAAATGCTGAGCTTCCCCTTCAACTCATCGACCGCGGTGATGTACTGGAACCGGGCCATGGGGCGCGAGGCCGGCTTCGAGAAGCCGCCCGAGACCTGGGAGGAACTGGAGAAGGCTCTGCGCGCCATGAAAGCGAAGGGTATCGCCTGTCCGATGGCGATCAACTTCGACAGCTGGCCCTGGCTGGAGCAGTTCGCATCCGTCCAGAACCTGCCGATCGCGAGCAAGGGCAACGGCTATGGCGGGCTGGATGCCGAGTACGTCTTCCAGAAGCAGGACTTGGTCCGCAAGCACTTCAACCGGCTGTTTTCCTGGTACAAGGAAGGGCTGCTGGCGGTGAAGACACCGGAGAGCGGCCAGAACGTCACCGCGGCCTTCGCATCCGGCACCTGCGGCGCGGCGCTGAACTCCATCGCCGACCACTCGACCATTCGCCTGACGGCCAAGCCGGACCTTGACTGGACGCCGGCGCTGCTGCCGATCTATGCCGGCACGACACGCACCAACACCCGCGTCGGTGGTGCCTCGCTCTGGACGCTGAAGGGCCGTCCGGCCGGCGAGTATCGCGCCGCAGCGGCCTTCTTCGAGTTCCTGGCCACGCCGGAATCGGAGGAGTTCTGGGCCACCAACACCGGCTACATCCCGGTCACGCATAGTGGCTACGACAGGCTGAAGGCCGAGCACTTCTTCCAGAAGCCGCAGAATGTGGGCCGCGAGGTCGCCATGACCAGCCTGCTGGCCACCGAACCGACCGAGTTCTCCCGTGGCCTGCGCCTGGGCAACATGACGCAGTTCCGCGCAACCTATGCCAATGAGATGCAGGCAGCCTTCGCGGGGCAGAAGAGCATGGACGAGGCGCTCGACAGCATGGCCGCCGAGGGCAACCGGCTGCTGCGCCGCTTCGAGCAGACCTATCGCGGCAAGCAGCTGCCCTGACCGGGAAGCGGGGTGGCGGGCGTTTCCCACGCCGGCCACCCTGCGGCAAAAGACATGGATCAGTCCCGACGCGCACTCTTCCACAGCCGCTGGCTTCCCTGGGCACTCGTGCTGCCACAGCTGCTCTGCATCTTCGTCTTCTTCTACTGGCCGACAGGCGAGGCCTTCTACTGGGCCTTCACGCTGGAACAGCCCTGGGGCGGCGGCAACGCCTGGGTGGGTTGGCAGAACTTTGCCAACGTCTTCCAGGACAGGGCCTACTGGAACTCGGTCCTGGCCAGCATCGTCTATGCCTTCGCCACGACGGCACTCGCCGTGCTCATATCGCTGGTGCTCGCGATGTTCGTGGACCGTGAGTTGAAGGGCACGCGTGGCTATAGGCTGGCGCTGATCTGGCCTTATGCCATCGCCGCACCGGCGGTCGGCGTGATCTTCCGGTTCGTTTTCGATGCACGTTCGGGGATCTTCTCCTGGCTCAACACCCTGTCGCCCGGCCTGTGGAATCCGGGACTGAACGGCACGCATGCGATGTTGATGCTGATCATTGCCGGGGCCTGGCAGCTCGTCTCCTACAACTTCGTCTTCCTGCTGGCCGGGCTGCAATCCATCCCGCGCAGCCTGATCGAGGCGGCGGCGAATGACGGGGCGGGCCCTCTGCGCCGCATGATCGACCTGCAATTGCCGTTGCTGACCCCGACACTGTTCTTCCTGGTGGTGATCAACCTGACCGACAGTTTCACGAACAGCTTCGCACTGGTGGATGTGATGACGGCGGGTGGCCCCGCTCGTGCCACCGAAATCATGGTCTACCGCATCTATTCCGATGGCTTCAAAGGCCTGGACTACTCCGGCGCGGCGGCGCAGAGCATCGTGCTGATGCTTCTGGTGATGGTGCTGACCTTCGTGCAGTTCCGCGTCATCGAACGCCGGATGCATTACCGGTGAGCATACCATGATCGAGCGCCGCCCCGTTTTCGACATCGTCACCCATGCGATCCTGCTGCTGGGCGTGGTCTTCCTGCTTGTCCCCGTCTGGCTCGCCATCGTCGCGGCCTCCCAGGACATCGCCGGGGTCAACCACGTGCCGATCAATTGGTGGTTCGGCAGCCATCTCTTCGAGAATCTCGGCGAGGCCTGGAGGCGCGGCGATTTCGGCGCCCGCTTCGTCACCAGCTTCGTCGTCGCCTTCGGCGTGATGCTGGGCAAGATCACCGTGGCGGCACTCGCGGCCTTCGCCATCGTCTTCTTCGACTGGCGTGCCCGGATGGCCATCTTCTGGCTGATCTTCGTCACGCTGATGCTGCCGCTGGAGGTGCGCATCGTGCCGACCTATGCGGTGGCGGCCAATGCGCTGCGGCCCTTCCAGGCTATTCTCGACATGACAGGTCTGACCGGGCTGGTCGAAAGCGTCTCCGGTCTTCGCATCGCCCTGCAGTGGCGGATGCTGAACTCCTATGCCGGGCTGATCCTGCCCCTGGTCGCCACCGCCACCGGCACCTTCCTGTACCGGCAGTTCTTCATGACCGTGCCGGAGGACCTGGTGGAAGCCGCGAAGATGGACGGCGCCGGTCCGCTGCGTTTCTTCTGGGACGTGCTGCTGCCGCTCAGCCGTACCAACATCGCCGCGCTGGCGACGATCATGTTCGTCTATGCCTGGAACCAATATCTCTGGCCGCTCCTGGTGACGACCGAACCTGCCCGTGCCACGGTGCTGGTCGAGCTGTCCCGCCTGGTGCCCCGGGGCGATGGGCTGCCGGAATGGCATATCCTCATGGCGGCAACGTTGATCGTCATGCTTCCGCCCCTGTTCGTCGTGCTGCTGACGCAGCGCTGGTTCGTGCGTGGCCTGATCGCGACGGAAAAGTGAGAGAAGCCTCGATGTCTGCCATCCATCTCGAAGCCGTGTCGAAAACTTATCCGGGTGCCGCCACGGCCACCGTGCATGCCGTGGATCTGGACCTGAACTCTGGCAGTTTCGTGGTGATCCTCGGCCCTTCGGGATGTGGCAAGTCCACGATGCTGCGTATGATCGCCGGCCTGGAATCCATTACATCCGGCGAACTGCGCATCGGCGGCATACGCATGAACGAGCGGGAACCCAAGGAGCGCGGATGCGCCATGGTGTTCCAGAACTACGCGCTCTATCCGCATATGAGCGTCGGGGCGAATATCGGCTATCCGCTCAAGGTCGCCGGCATCCCCCGCAAGGAGCGGGAGGCACGCGTGCGCGAGGTGGCCGCAAGCCTGTCTCTCGATGGATTCCTGGAGCGCAGGCCGTCACAGCTTTCCGGTGGGCAGAGGCAGCGCGTGGCCATGGGCCGGGCCATGGTGCGGCGGCCCAAGGTTTTCCTTTTCGACGAACCGCTCTCCAACCTCGATGCCACGCTGCGGGTGCAGATGCGGGCGGAACTGCGCAGACTTCACGACTCCCTGGGCGTCACCTCGGTCCTGGTGACCCATGACCAGGTCGAGGCCATGACACTCGCCGATCGCCTGGTGATCATGCAGGCCGGCCGGGTCGAGCAGGTCGGCTCGCCGCGGGAGGTCTATGAGCGGCCGGCGACACGCTTCGTGGCGGGCTTCCTCGGCTCTCCCGCGATGAGCCTGCTGGAGGGGCAGGTTTCCCCTGGCGGCGGAGAGGTGCTACTTGCGAAGGGCATGACCCTGCCGCTTGCCGGTAAGCTCCTGCCGGGTCAGAAGGTCCTGATCGGTATCCGCCCCGAACATGTGGGGCAGGGGAGTATCGACGCGATTTGTGAGATGGTGGAGGATATCGGTACAAGCCATCTCGTGCACGTCCGGGTCGCCGGTCAACCTCTCATCGTCCAGCGATCGGTGGAGACCCCTATTGCGCGTGGCGATCACCTGAGCCTTGGCTTTCCGCCCGCAAAGCTGCATGTGTTTGAGGTGGCGACGGGACGGAGACTGGATCCGATCGCGTCCCCTGTTCCTGCCAGCGAAGTGTTGGATTGCCTGCCTGTGGATAGCCATTCGTAGAAGTCCGCAGGCCGAGGCAGCGGCGGTTCGCGGTGCACGCATGCACGCACCGGCCTTATGGAGCCTTACGGGCGTCAAGCGTGAGCTGCATGAAGACGAGGTCGAGCCATCCATCGAACTTGGTACCGACTTCCTTTAGGTTGCCGGCCTGCTGGAAGCCGAGCTTCCCGTGAAGCCGGATCGACCCCCCGTTCCCTGCCTCGATCCCCGCGACCATGACATGCTTTCCGATCTCCCGCGCTCTGCCGATGAGCGCGTGTATGAGGCTCTCGCCGATACCTTGGCCCCGCTGGTCCACCCGGACATAGACGGAGTGCTCCACGGTATGGCGATGGCCCTCGAACGCCCGCCAGTCCCCGAACGAGGCATAACCCAGCACTTGTCCATCTGCACCGGCAACCGGCACGGGGTAGCCAAGCCGCTGCCGGTCGGCATGCCACGCGGCGCGGCATCTTCCGCTCCCACGAGGAACTCGCCCTGTAACGGGCAGGCCTCCGCTCACGAGGAACCGGCATTGGCCGGAATGTCCAGTTCCAGCATCAGGGACGCGAGGCACTTGCCATGCGCGTCAAGGGCAAGGGACCGTGTGACGCCGCCGCCCAGCGCGCCCTCCAGCACGAAGTTCAGCGCGCCGATCCCAGGCAGTTCGTAGCGCCGCACCGGGCCTTTCGCGATGCCGGCGAAATGCGCAGCCACACGCTCCACCGTCACCACCTGCATCAGCCGGGAATAATCGGCCATGTCGTAGGCGATGACGGAGACGCAGGAGATGTCGCCCTTGTCTCCCGTGCGGGCATGGGCGAGTTCGCGCAGGATCATGATTATGCCTCCACCCAGGTGATCCGCGGTACCGCTGCGGCTTCGGGGATGAGGCAGGAGCGGATGCCCACCACTTCCCGTGCCGATTTCGTCACCCCGCCGCCGCTGGCCGGTCCATTGAGGTAAAGTGACTCCACCTCGTTCCCGATGCGGATCGCCTCCGCCAGGCTGTCGGTCCGGCCCACGACCCGGACCCGCACCTCGCGCGGCTCGGGCGCACCGGCCGGCTGCTTCGGTCCCAAAATGGAGTCGACGCCGATCAGGTCGAAGCGCATCTCGCTCGCCTGGACGCCTATCAGCCGCAGCCGCTCGGCAACGATCTCCAGCGCCAGCCGTCCGCGCGCCACGGCGCCCGGCCCGGCATAGGAGATCTGCCCTTCGCCGACATAGCTGTCCAGATAACCCACCGAGACCTTCAGCATGCCGGTCCGGGGCCGGCCGCCGCCGCCCTCGACGCGCACCTTGTCCGGCCCATCCTCCGTCACCCGGACACCGGAAAAATCGGCCACGACATCCGGCTGCAGGTAGCGGGCGGGATCGTGCACTTCGTAGAGCATCTGTTCCTTGCAGGTGGCCGCGGTCACCATGCCGCCCGAACCCTGAACCTTGCCGATCACGGCCGTGCCGTCCGCCGACACCTCGGCGATCGGGAAGCCGAGCCGTGCCAGGTCCGGCACGTCCTTGCAGCCCGGATCGGCGAAGTAGCCGCCGGTGATCTGCCCCGCGCATTCCAGCAGGTGCCCGACCAGGGTGCCGCGCCCGAGCCGGGTCCAGTCCTCCATGGACCAGCCGAATTCGTGCACCAGGGGTGCCAGGAACATGGCCGGGTCCGCGGCACGGCCGGTGACGACGACATCGGCACCGCCCGCCAGCGCCTCCACGATCGGGCCGGCGCCGAGATAGGCATTGGCGGAGATCAGCCGGTTGCCGAGCGAGGCGACGGTCTCGCCCGTCTCGTCGAGCCTGTGGTCGCCCGCACGCACGGCGTCGAGCACGTCGTCCCCGGTCACCGCCGCGATGCGCAGCCCGGAAAGCCCGAGGTCGCGCGCGACTTCCGCCACCTTCCCGGCGGCGGCCACCGGATGGGCCGCGCCCATGTTGGTGATGACCTTGATGCCCCTGGCACGGCAGATGCCGAGCACCGCCTGCATCCGTTCGACGAGAAGCGGGTCGTAGCCCCGCGCGGGGTCCTTCATCCGCGCCTGCTGGGCGAGGGCGATGGTGCGTTCGGCCAGGCACTCGAAAACGAGGTAGCGCACCTCGCCCCGTTCGGCCACCTCCACCGCCGGTTCGATGCGGTCGCCGGAGAAGCCCGCGCCTGCGCCGATCCTGATCGTCTTCATGGAACCTTCCTTCGCGTGGCGGCCTGCGCCGGTGATGGGCCTCATCCCAGGAGGACGCCGGTCGCTAGGGCGACCGCTGTCATCACGAGCGTGGTCCCGAAGGCCCAGGGAAAGATGAAGCGCTGGTGGTCCCCGAGATTGACCCCGCTCAGCCCGACCAGGATGAAGGTCGAGGCGGTGAGGGGGCTCAGCGGGAAGCCGGTCGTCATCTGGCCGAGGATGGCGCCGCGGCCGATCAGGACGGGGTCGACGCCGAAGCTCGCCGCGGCCTGCGCCAGCACCGGCAGCACGCCGAAATAGTAGGCGTCTGGGGTGAAGACCAGGCTGAGGGGCATGCTGGTCACCGCCACGATCAGGGGCAGGTAGCCTGCCAGGCTCTCTGGGATCACCGAGACTGCGGCGCCCGCCATCGCCTCGATCATCTTCGTGCCGGTCAGGACGCCGGTGAAGATGCCGGCCGCGAAGATCATGGTGGACACGGTCACGACGCTGCCGGCATGGGACACCAGGTGCTTCTGCTGCTCCTCCCAGCTCGGGTAGTTGACCGGCAGGGCGATGGCGAAGGCCAGCACGAAGAGGATCGGCAACGGCAGCAGGGACGTCAGCAGCGCCACGATCAGGACGACGGTCAGGACGGTGTTGAACCAGAACAGCCACGGCCGTTCGAGCGCGATCTTGCGCTCGCCCGCCGGGGCATGGCCAGCCTGGATGGAGGACATCCCATCGGGCATGTCCTCGCCCGCGCCGGACGGACCGGTGCCGAGGGGCACTGCGGCGGAAAGCGAGGCGGGGCGAGGACCGGCGGCCGGCAGGGCATCGAGCGAGGCGATGCCGAGGCGGGCCCGCTCCCGCCGACCCAGGAAGTAGGCGACCGCGAGCACCCAGAGGATGCCGGCCAGCATGGCGGGCACAACCGGATTGAAGATGGCCGAGGAATCGGCCTTCAGCGCGGCCATGGCGCGCACCGTGGGCCCACCCCAGGGAATGATGTTCATCACCCCGGCGCCGAGGGCGACGACGCCCGAAAGCACCAGCCGGTTCATGCCGAGCCGCTGGTACAGCGGCAGCATCGCCGAGACCGTGATGAGGAAGGTGGTGGCGCCGTCACCGTCGAGCGAGACGGCCATGGTGAGGATCGCCGTCGCGAGCACGACTCGCAGCGGATCGCCCTTCACGAAGCGCAGCAGGCGCCGGATCATCGGCTCGAACAGGCCGACATCGAGCATCAGGCCGAAATAGAGCACGGCGAAGATGATCATCACCCCGACCGGCGCGACCCGGGCGATGCCGTCGAGCATCATCTTGCCCAGCTCCGGCCCTGCGCCGGCGAGCAGCCCGGCGATGGTGGGGATGAGGACAAGGGCGACCAGCACGGACATGCGCCTGGTCATGATGGCGAACAGGAATATCGCGATTGTCGCGAAGCCTAAGATGGCCAGCATGCTTCCTCCCAGGCCGCCATTCTCGAAGGGGCGGTCCATGGGGAAGCAATCGTCTATGACGAAGGATGGAGGCAACCTATATATCCATAACATATGCGCATAAATCTGAACCTTCAGCAGCTCTCTGCCTTCCTGCAACTCGCCCGCACCGGCAGCTTCAGCGAAGCCGCGCGGCAACTGGGCGTGTCGCAGCCGGCGCTCAGCCGCATGGTGCAGCAGATGGAGGAAACGGTCGGTGCGCGCCTGTTCGACCGCACGACCCGCAGCGTGGCGCTGACGCCCACCGGGCAGGACCTGCGCCCTATCGCGGAGCGCCTCGTTGCGGAGTTCGACAGCTCCTTCAGCGAGCTGGGGCGCTTCATCGAAGGGCGGCGCGGGCGTGTCGCGGTGGCGGCCTTGCCCTCGGTTGCCGCGGTCCTGCTGCCGCCTGCCATCGCGCAGTACCGCCAGGGGCGCGCGGATGTGGAAGTGGCGGTCCTGGACGGCCTCTCGGGCTCCGTGCTGGACGTCGTGACCGAGGGCCGTGCCGATATCGGGCTGACGATCCGGCCCAGCCCGCGGACGACGCTGTCCTATCGGCCCCTGGTGTCAGACGAGTTCGGCCTGGTCTGCCGCCCCGACGATGCGCTGGCCGGCGACGGCTCACCTCTGCCCTGGTCGGCCTTCGAGGGCAGGCCCTTCGTGGCCATGGCGCCCGAGAGCAGCGTCCGGCAGATGACCGATGCAGCCTTCCTCCAGGCCGGGCTGGCGATACCGCCGCTCTACGGCTGTGCCTTCCTGGGCACCACCGGGCATCTGGTGGCGTCGGGGCTGGGCATCACCGCCCTGCCGCGACTGACGATGCCGCTCCTGGGGCGGCTCGACCTGGTCTGGCGCCGGCTCGAGCACCCGGTGATGCGGCGGCAGATCGGCGTCGTCACCCAGTCCCGACGGAGCCTCGCACCTGCCGCGCTGGCCTTCCTCGCGGTGCTGGAACAGCAGGCCAGGATACACGGGTGACGCCGGGAGCGGCGTCACTCGACGGCAGAAAAGAATTCGTGCAGGTCCGGCAGTGGCTTCGAGAAGATCGATTTGATGACGATGTAGGAGAAGTACTTTTCCACGCCGATGTTCAGCGAGAGCACATACTCCATCGTGTCCTGATAGTGCTGGATGGAGCGTGCCATGAACTTCAGGAGATAATCGTAGCCTCCGCTCACGAGGTGGCACTCAATGACCTCGTTGATCGCACGGATGCGCGTCTCAAAACGCACGAAGTCACTGCTCCGGTGGTCGGAGAGCGTGACCTCGGTGAAGATGGTCACCGTGTCGCCGAGCTTCTGGATGCCGATATGCGCGCCATAGCCGGTGATGTAGCCGGCCTTCTCCAGGCGCTTCACACGCATCAGGCAAGGGCTGGGGGACAGTCCCACCTGACCGGCCAGGTCCAGGTTGGTGATGCGGCCGTTCTGTTGCAGGCAGGAGAGAATGTTCAGGTCGATGCGGTCCAGCTTTGGAGTGCCTGGCGCCATGTATGTCGTCCGGGAGTGGCTTCCTGTCGAGTAGGCCAGGCTCAGCCGACCGTCGAACTCGGCGCGACATTAGAGAGGCACCCTGCCAAGCGCAACCCGCCCGGCCGGCGGCGACGGCGCGAACCGCTCCGCACCCCTGGTGCCCGCCGGATATCCGCTGGCCCGCGGCGACACGCAGCAGGAGATTTCGTCGCGGCCCCGGTGTTCGGCCGATCCTGCCTGCGGCCGGTGCTAGCATCGGGCACGGGCTGCGGCATGGCTCGGCGCAGGCCATGCCCGTGTAGCGCCGTCGCCCATGCGCGTCCCGGAACGATGGAGAGCAGGATGGAGCATTTCGAGGCCGTTGTGATCGGCGGAGGCGCGGCCGGAGCCTCGGTGGCCTACGAGTTGTCGTGCTTCGGACCCGTTGTCCTGGTGGAACGCGAGGCGGGCCTTGGCTATCACAGCACCGGGCGTTCCGCCGCCGTCATCTCCGAGAACTACGGGCCCCTGGGCTGGCAGACCCTCGTCACCGCCAGCCGGCCCTTCTTCGAGGCGCCTCCGCCCGGCTTCGCTTCCAACCCTCTGCTGCACCGGATCGGCGCGCTCTACTTCGGCACGCGGGAGCAGGAAGCCTCGCTCCGCAACGATGAGGCCGAGCTGAAGCGCCGTGGCGTATCCTGCCGCCTCCTCCCGGCGACCGAGGCGGCGCGGCTGTCGCCCACGGTCCGGACAAACGGCTTCACGCTCGCTCTCCACGAGCCCGAATGTGCCGATATCGACGCCGATGCGCTGGTCCAGGGCTATGTCCGGGCCGGCAAGGCCCGCGGCCTGCGGACCCTGATGTCCACCGAGGCCGTGACGCTGGAGCGCCGGACGGCAGTGTGGCATGTCCGCACCTCGGGCGTGGAGTTCACCGCCAGCCGCGTGGTCAACGCCGCCGGTTCCTGGGCGGACGAGGTGGCGGCGCGCGCCGGCATCCGTCCCAAGGGGCTGCAACCCTATCGCCGCACCGCGATCACCTTCGAGGCGCCGGAGGGTTCCGACGTGCGGAGCTGGCCGATGACCTTCGACGTGGCGGAGACCTGGTACTTCAAGCCGGAGGCAGGCCATGTGATGGTCTCGCCCGTGGACAAGACGGCGTGCCCGGCCTGCGATGCCGCGCCCGACGAATACGACGTCGCGCTCGCCATAGACCGTATCGAGAATGCCACGATCATGAAGGTGCGGCGGATCGTGAGCCGCTGGGCCGGGCTTCGCACCTTCGCGGCGGACGAGCAGCCCGTGATCGGCCCCGATCCTGACGAGGCCAGCTTCCACTGGCTGGCCGGGCAGGGCGGCAACGGCGTCATGGGCGCACCGGGCGCGGCGCAGCTCGCGGCGGCGCTGGCGATGGGCGAATCGCTTCCGGGTTTCGTCGGTGCCTATGGGATGGATATCGGCCGCGTGCTGCCTTCGAGAAACTTCGTGGCGAAGGCCGCGAAGCAGCAGGCCGCCGTATAGAGGCCAGCGGGGCCGGAACGGCGTGGCGGGCGATCGCTACCCGGCGGCGCCCGACCCCGCACCGGCGAGACGCCGTGCCGCCATGCAGCAAATGATTCTGTGGCGTCCGCGTTCCGCCGCGACATCTGCGGGATGCAAGGACCCGGCTGGTGTTTCATTGCAGCCCGGCCGGGTTACGCTCGGGGTATCAAACGCCCTCGCCGTTCAGCAGGAGATGTTTCCCCATGCGCCTCACCGACTTCAAGGTTCTCACCTTCGATTGTTACGGAACCCTAATCGACTGGGAAAGCGGCATGATCGAGGGCCTTCGCCCATTGACCGAAAAGGTCGGCCGTCCTCTCGGCCGTAACGAGATCCTGGAGGCGCACGCCTTCCATGAATCCACCCAGCAGATCCAGACCCCGGCCCGACCCTATGCCGAGCTGCTGCCGATTGTCTACAAACGCCTGGCGGAACAATGGGGCGTGCCGGTCACCCTGGAGGAATGCCTGGCTTACGGCCGGTCGGTCGGCAATTGGCCGGCCTTCGAGGATTCGCCGGGCGCGCTGCAGTACCTTAAGAAGTTCTACAAGCTGGTGATCCTGTCCAACGTGGACAACGCCAGCTTCGCCGCCAGCAACAAGCGCCTACAGGTGGAGTTCGACGCGATCATCACCGCCGAGGATGCCGGTTCCTACAAGCCGAGCCCGCGGAACTTCGAGTACATGCTGCAGCGCCTCGGCGCGGGGCTGGGTGGCGAGAAGATCGGCAAGGAGCACATCCTGCACACGGCCGAGAGCATGTTCCACGACCACAGGCCAGCGAACGCCTTCGGCCTGGCATCCTGCTGGATCTATCGCCGTCACAAGGACCAGGGCTTCGGCGCCACCATGAACCCCGGCACGATGCCGCATGTGGATTTCCAGTTCAACAGCATGGCCGATCTGGTCAAGGCACATCAGGAGCAGCTTCGCGCCTGACCTGCTCCGCCCGAGCGAGTTCCAAACGATCCCGGGGCACGGCCGCCGGCCGTTCCCCGGCCTGAGCAAAGGGATATCCCATGACCGATGCCGTGCAGGCCGAGGCCAAGCCGCTGGCCGAATACGATGATTTCGCGAAGCTCGACATCCGCGTCGGCCGGGTGGTCGAGGTGCAGCCCTTCCCGCGTGCGCGCAACCCGTCCTACAAGGTCGCCGTCGATCTGGGCGACCTCGGCATCCGCTGGTCCAGCGCGCAGATCACGAGCTACGCGCCGGAAGACCTCGTTGGCACCAGCGTCGTGTGCATCTGCAACTTCGCGCCCCGCAACATCGCCGGCTTCCAGTCGCAGGTCCTGATCCTCGGTGCGCGCAACACGGAAGGTGAGGTGATCGTCCTCTCCCCGCGCTCCGACGTGCCGAAGGGTAGCGCCGTCTTCTGACGAACTGCGCGTTCGCCGCCGTCAGCCGGAAATGAGGTTGCGATAGCGGCACTGGTCGGTATGCATCTGCTGCCGGGCGAGCCGCTCTGTAGCAGCACACGCCCTTCCGGCAAGGCTAGCCCTTGCAGCGGTTGCGAAAGGTCCCATCGCAGGGGCATGGAGGAAATGGCAAGTGCCGCCGTATCGCTAAGCCACGGCATCCCGGCGCGGCTCGCCCATCGCCGCGTTGTCCTGGATCCTTCTCCTCGTGGCGGAGGGCCTTGACATGTGGCCCCATGATGTGACGATTTTCACAGAATCTGGAGACTGAAAGTCACTGGGCTGACCCACCCGGATCGCACGGCCCGGCACAGAGGACGTAGAGTGAAGACACAGCCGACCGCCTTGCCGCGCCGCCCCGAGGAGCTGACCCCGCTGATCGATCACACGCTGCTCCAGGCGGGAGCAGGCGCGGCCGAACTGCGCCGCTATTGCGAGGAGGCGCTGCGGCACGGGTTCTGCTCGGTCTGCGTCAATCCGGTGAACGTGCCGCTGGTGGCGCGGCTGCTGCGCGGCAGTGCGGTGAAGACCTGTTCCGTAGTCGGCTTCCCGCTGGGCGCCACGACCTCCCGGGACAAGGCCGCCGAGACGGCAAACGCCGTGCATCATGGCGCCGACGAGATCGACATGGTGATCCCCATCGGCGCGCTGCGGGACGGCAGGGCTGACGAGGTGCGCGACGACATCGCCACGGTGCGCAAGGCCTGCGAAGGGCAGGTGCTGAAGGTCATCATCGAGACCTGCCTGCTGACGGACGAGCAGAAGCGCACCGCCTGCCGTCTGGCCGCCGAGGCGAAGGCCGACTTCGTGAAAACCTCCACCGGCTTCTCCACCGGCGGTGCCACGGTGGAGGATGTGCGGCTGATGCGCGGGATCGTGGGGGATGCGCTGGGGGTGAAGGCCTCTGGCGGCATCCGCGACTGGGACACGGCTCTGGCGATGATCGCCGCCGGCGCGAACCGGATCGGCGCCAGTTCCGGCGTGGCCCTGCTCACAGGGGCGCCGGCTTCCGGCACCGGCTACTGACGCAGGAACGGGAGCGGAGGGAGGGCGCACCCGCGTCAGGGGCCACAGGCAAGGTCAGCCCTGAGGCAGGCCTTCTTCGCGGCCAGGAACTGACATATCGAAGGCATTGAGCAGCACGGAAACCAGACAGTAGCCACCCACGAGATAGATCAGTTCCGCTGTCTGTTCCGCGCCGAAAGCCGCAACCGCACGGCGATAGGTGGTTTCCGGAAGATTCCGGCCACCAGCGAGCACCGCGGCCACGTCATAGGCGGCCGCTTCCTCTTCCGTAAGGTCGGCCGGGCGCTGGCCTGCCGCGATGGCGGCGATCTTGGACGGCGTCAGGCCAGCCGCATCGGCGACGTGTTCGTGGGCATAGAGCTCATAGCGAGAGTTGAAGGCCGCGCCGGTGACGAGAATCGCCACCTCATGCGCAGACCGGGGCAGCTTGGAATTCTCGATCAGAGCCTTGGTATAGATCCACGCCGCCTCTCCGAACTGCGGAAAGCGCAGCATCGGCGCGAAAGGACCCACGAGTGCGCCGTCAGCGCGTTTCGAGACGAAGCCCTTGAGGTGTTGCTTGATCTCCCTAGCCATGTCTTCGTGAAGAGCCCTGATACCGGGCGGCATCTCGTCGGGTGGAAAGGGGGCTGCGCGCAAGGCTCTGCTTCCTTGGTCAGAGGAGAGGAAAATCGGGAGGGGCCTCACCACGCGATGCGGCAAGGCCCTCCGGAAGGCTCAGGCGCCTGTCCCGCCGCCCGGTTCATGGATCGGGCAGCGGTTGAAGCGCTCGCGGAACCTGGCCGAATGCCTGTAGGCCTCGCGCCGGGCACGGTTGATGTTGCCCAGTGGCTGGTGGGCGGCAAGGCCGGTCCAGATCATGAAGTGCATTTCCTCGTTCACGGCCTGGACGCGGGCGGCATCCCAGCTGTCCTGCCGCGGCGCGGTGATGGTGGCGACCGTCCGGGAAGGTGCCTTCTCCTCATCCCACACGACGGTCGGGTCCTCGACGGGCTGCTCCTCCAGGTCGCGGCATAGCTGCACGCGGAACTCCCAGACACCGTCGATGCCCTTCATCTCGCCCTGTATCGTCTCACGGATCGCATCCGGCCGGCCGGAGGCATCGATCTCCTTGCCCTTCAGGGCCAACAGGTCCGGCGCGACCGGAACGAGGCTGAACTTGGCGATATAGTCGCCATAGCGGAATGGCGTGACGCTGTAATAGGTCTCGCCTAGCGGATCGACATTGGGCGCGCCGCCCAGCGACTGCACCTTGGTGCTCTCGACCCCTACGGCCTCCAGGGCGGTGTTCACGCCGCGCAGCACGGAGGACATGACCTTCTTGGTGCCCTCCATCCGGTCGGTGGTCCTGGCCAGCATCTTCAGGTTGCCCAGGAACTGGTCGGCGGTCTTCGTCTGGAAGACCGGCCCGTTCACCATGATGAAATCCTGGGTGCTGCCCTCGGCGTCGGGCAGTCGCTCGCCTTCCACATCCAGCACCTTCAGCGCCATGCCGCGTGGCAGGGAGATCGCGTCCGGCAGGATGTCGCCGGCATTGGTCGAGATCCGCATATAGACCTTGTGCTCGCCCGGCTTGGCGAAAAGGCCCTGCGCCAGCTCCGGCGGAAGGCCAGCGGCGATCACCATCCTGCCTTCGAGAATGCCATGGGCCTTGGCATGGACGGAGCGGACGGCATGGCCGTAGTCCTTCGCCGTCGTCTCCAGGATGGTGTCGAAGGCCTCGTTGAGATCCTGGATCGTGTCCTGCTCGCCGGGCTGGATATCCTCCACGCCAGGGGTGTAGCGGACCGGGAGGCTGAGGCTCATCGTCGGCTCCTTTCTTCGGTTCTCCCGCCTGTCCAGACCATGCCATGAATTGCTCGTGCCAGGACAGAAGAGCGACTGGCGGGTTCGTCTGGAACAGGCTTCGCTCTGCGAATAAACCGCCGCGAGCCCTAAGGTTGCCGCTGCTCCTGAAGGCTGGGCGATGTAGCACCATCCCCATACTTCCGGAGCATCGCTCCGGACGGGGCGTGCAGGAAACGATCTATCTGATCGCTGCGGCCCGCACGCGTGGAAAGCAGCACCGCATGGTGTGGGCACCGTGATCGGAACATGGAACAGGCTCCCGCGCAGGTGGGCGAGGCGTGAGCGGCGGCCATAGGGACGCCGCTCATACCGGTCTTCAGGTGCTTGCCTTCTCCACCGTGGTCATGAAGGCGCCGCCGCCGTTCACGAGGCTTGGTCCTTCCACGGCGGGGCTAGGCCGGGCGGAGAGGTTCAGCAGCGGGAAAAGCAGGTCCGCCACACGATACGCTTCCTCCAGATGTGGATAGCCGGAGGCAATCAGCGTATCGATGCCGAGCGCCTGGTACTCGCGGATCCTCGCCGCCACCGTCTCAGGGTCGCCGACCAGCGCCGTGCCCGCGCCGCCGCGGACCAGGCCGACACCGGCCCAAAGGTTCGGCGCGATCTCCAGCCTTTCGCGTGAGCCGCCATGCAGCGCCAGCATCCGCTTCTGGCCAACGCTGTCGCTCTCCTGCGCCAGCTTGCGCTGCGCCGTTGCGATGGTGTCGTCGGACAGGTGGCGGATCAGCCGGTGCGCGGCATCCCAGGCCTCGCCCTCGGTTTCCCGCACGATCAGGTGCAGCCGGATTCCATAGCGCAGGCTGCGGCCGAGAGCGGCGGCCCGGTTGCGCACATCCGCGATCTTCCCTGCCACCGCCGCGACGGGCTCTCCCCAGGTCAGGTAGGCATCGGCCTGGGCCGCCGCCAGGGCATGGGCCGCCGGCGACGATCCGCCGAAGTAGAGCGGCGGATGCGGGCGCTGCACGGGCGGGAAGGCCAGCCGCCCGCCCCGCGACGAAAGGTACGTTCCCTCGTGCTGCACCGTCTGCCCGGCCATGAGGCCGCGCCAGATCGTCAGGAAGTCGTCCGCCTGGGCATAGCGCTCGTCATGGCCCAGGGTGAGCCCGTCACCCGCGAGGTCGGCGGGATTGCCGCCGCAGACGACATTGGCCATCAGGCGGCCACCCGTCAGCCGGTCCAGCGCCGCGTACTGCCGCGCCGCCTCCCCCGGCAGGGTCAGTCCGGGGCGTAGCGCCACGAGGAAGCGCAGGCGCTCGGTGAAGGGGGCGATGGAGGAGGCGGTGACGAGTGCATCCTCGCAGCCATTGCCAGTGGGCAGCAGCACGCCACTGTAGCCGAGCTGGTCGGCGGCCTGGGCGATCTGGCGCAGATAGCGGTTGTCCACCACCCGATGCCCCTTCCCGGTGCCGAGATAGGAGCCGTCCCCGCCGGAAGGCAGGAACCACATCAGGTCCAGCGGCGGCGCCTCGGCACCACTCTCCGGAAAAGGTTCGGCATTCATGGGCGGGCTCCGGCGATCTGGCGGGGCGGTGTCCAGACGGCGGCGCGGATGTCGATCCGCCGTGGAATGATGCGCAGCGTGGCGAAGCTGTCGGCGATGGCCTGCTGCTGTGCGACAATGGCGTCGTCCACGGCCTGCACGGCATAGACACCGCGCGCGGCGGCGACACGCTGCACCGCCAGCGGCACGCCGGTGACCTCGGCCATGATGCGGGCGAGGTCGTCGGGGTTCCGGTCCGCCCAGTCCGCGGCCTCGTTGATGGCACCGAGCAGCGTGAGGAGCCTGTCGGCGTCCCGCTCGGCGAAGTTGCGGCTGGCCAGGAAGAAGCTGTTGCTCGGGGCGATGTTCTCGGCCGTCGTCAGGACACGCGTCCCGGGTTCCTGCTGCGCGATGGCGAAGAAGGGATCCCAGATGGCCCAGGCATCAATGCTGCCCTGCCGGAACGCCGCCGCGGCATCGGAGGGCTGCAATTGCACGGCCTGTACGTCGCCCGGACCGAGAGACGCCGAGGCCAGGGCGCGGACAACGAAATTATGGGCGCTCGATCCTTTGGTGAAGGCCAGCCGCTTGCCCCTCAGGTCACCCAGCTTGTGGATCGGCACATCCTTCCGCACGAGGATCGCGGCATTGCGGCCGCTGACGGGCTGGCCGCCGGCGTAGAGGAGATCCGCGCCGGCGGCCTGGGCGAAGATCGGCGGCGTGTCGCCGGTCGCACCGAAATCCACGGCATCGGCGTTCAGCGCCTCCAGCATCGGCGGGCCGGACGGGAACTCGATCCACTCGGCCGGAATGCCGAGAGCCTCGAGCCGGCGCTGTTGTCGGAGGATCACGAGCGACCCGTTCTTCTGATAGCCGATGCGGACCGGTGATGCGGCATGTGCCCGGGATCGTCCCATGGAGGCGGGAGCCGTCAGC
The DNA here is from genome assembly GCF_002754815.1 of Roseomonas sp. FDAARGOS_362. Taxonomy (GTDB): domain Bacteria; phylum Pseudomonadota; class Alphaproteobacteria; order Acetobacterales; family Acetobacteraceae; genus Roseomonas; species Roseomonas mucosa. Next base: position 329,645 of record NZ_CP024582.1, read on the forward strand.
GCCGGAATGGCCAGGGCGAGGCCGAAGCGGCGCCGGGAAAGCCTCGATGTCACGTCTGTCTCCCACTTCAGGTTCAACATGTCGCCCGGTCTGGGCTTTCGGCTGACGCCATCCTGGCCGAACGCCGGGCTCCAAGGGCTACCGGGAAGGTGGCGGGATTGCCATGGACGGCGTTTTCAAAGTTGCCGCGATACGAAGCAAAATCGACGCATGAGGAAGCCGTGCGGGAGAGGTTTCTTCCGGCCGGAACCAGATCTCGGCGCGTGCCGATGAAAGTCCGGCGCCACGGCCCACCCCCGGGCCCACGGCGTCCGTTCCGGTCCTACCGCAGCAGGTCGGCGTGATGGCGCTGCGCCACATCGGGATGCGAGCGGAGCCGTCCCTTCAGGTAGTTGGCGCCGACATTGCGGAACAGCGGGTTCTCCGGGTCGCTGGCCGGCCCCTTGGCCTCCGCCGCCAGGGCCGGCGGAAGATCGAGCAGCGGCACGGTGGCATCCAGCCGCGCGCCCAGGAAGAAGGCCACGGAATAGCGGTCCCGCCCCACCTTCGGGCTCACGACACGATGCACCGTCGCCTTCAGGTAGCCATTGGAGGCGAGTTCCAGGAGTTCGCCGATATTGACCACGAAGGTACCGGGGCGCGGCACGGCCTCGACCCAGCCCTTCTCCGTTTCCACCTGCAGCCCGCCCGTGTCGTCCTGGAGCACGAAGGTCAGCAACCCGCTGTCCTTGTGCGGCCCCACGCCCTGCGCCGCGTCATCCGTCAGCCGCGCCGGGTAGCGGATGATCTTCATCGTCTGGTTCGGGTTCTCCCGATAGATCGGCGCCAGGGCATCCGGATCGCCGACCAGTGCCTCCGTGAAAGCCTGCACGAGACGGATGGCCACGCGCGTCAGCTCCGACTGCCATTGCAGGAGCACGGGACGAAGCTCCGGCAGGGCCTTGTCGGGCCAGAGATTGGGCCCCTGGAGGCGCGCCCAGGGCGGCGTGTCCGGCCCGATAGGCAGCGCATCGCGCTCGGAATGCACGTCGAACTGCTCGCGCCAGTCCGGGCGGCCGCGCGTCAACTCCAGCCCGGCGCGGTTGTAGCCGCGGAAATGCGGCGAGTGGATCATCTGGACCTTCAGCTTCTCCGCTTCCGGCAGGGCGAAGAAACGGCGGGAGATGTCGCGCACCTCCGCTTCCAGCGCCTCGGAAACACCGTGCCCCGACAGGTAGAAGAAGCCGACCTCCCGCGCGGCATGGCGCAGATCCGTGAGGAAGGCGGCGCGTTCCTCCGGCGTGCCATCGAGGCGGCGAAGGTCGAGGAGAGGCAGGTCCGGCCGGGGGACGGCCGGAACGGTGACAATGTCGTCTGCGAAGGACATCTCGCGTTTCCCTTGTCTGTCAGGCGGCTTTCGCCAGTTGTCCGGCGGCGTCGAGGCCCTGCGCCAGGTCGGCCAGGAGATCCACCGCATGTTCCAGCCCGATCGAGAGCCGTACGTAGCCCGGCGTCACGCCGGTCAGGACCTGCTCCTCGGCCGAGAGCTGGCTGTGGGTGGTGCTGGCCGGATGGATCGCCAGGCTGCGCGCGTCGCCGATATTGGCGACATGGTAGAACAGCTTCAGCGCGTCGATGAAGCGCCGCCCGGCGTCGAGGCCCCCCTCCAGTTCCACCCCCACCAAGCCGCCGAAGCCTCCGTGCAGGACGCGCCCGGCCCGGGCGCGGGCTTCCCCACCCTGCATCGACGGGTGGATGACCCGGGTCACCTCCGGGCGGCGCGACAGCCATTGCGCCACCACGGTGGCCGTCTCGCTGTGCCGCCGCATGCGCAGGGGCAGCGTCTCGACGCCCTGGAGGATCTGGAAGGCGTTGAAGGGCGAGAGCGGGGCGCCGAGGTCGCGCTGGATCGAGGAGCGCAGCGCCGCCAGATAGGGCGGGACGCCGAGCCGCGGCGCCGCCTCGGTCCAGATCATGCCGTGGTAGCTCGGATCGGGCGTGTTGAGGGAAGGCTGCCGTTCCGGCACCGCGCGCCAGTCGAACTTCCCGCCATCGATCACGGCGCCGGCGATGCTGGTGCCGTGGCCTCCGAGATACTTGGTGGCGGAATAGATCACGATGGCCGCCCCATGATCCAGCGGCCGCGCCAGCAGCGGCGCCGCCGTATTGTCCAGGATCAGGGGGATGCCCAGCGGCCGGCCGATCGCCGCGACCTCGGCGATCGGGAACACGACCAGCTTCGGATTGGGCAGCGTCTCGCCATAATAGGCGCGCGTGCGTTCGTCGGTGGCGCGGCGGAAGTTCTCCGGGTCCGTGGGATCGACGAAGCGAGTCTCGATGCCGAAGCGCGACAGGGTGTTGGCGAAGAGGTTCCAGGTTCCGCCATAGAGATCGGTCGAGGAGACGATGTTGTCTCCCGCCCGCGCCAGGGCCAGCACCGAGAAGGCGGAAGCCGCCTGCCCCGAGCCGAGCGCCAGGGCCGCGACGCCTCCCTCCAGCGCGGCGAGGCGCTGCTCCAGCGCATCGACGGTCGGGTTGCCGGTGCGGGAATAGATGTAGCCGAGCTGTTCCAGCCCGAAGAGGCGGCGCGCATGTTCGCTGCTCTCGAACTGGTAGGAGGTGGTCTGGTAGATCGGCACCGCCACCGCGCCATGGGTGGGGTCGGCACGCCAGCCGCCATGCAGGGCCAGGGTGTCGGGATGCAGGGAAGGTTCGGACATCGGGATCTCCTTCAGCCCTGGGTGGATGGGGCGAGGCTGGTGTCGATCGCCTGCCGGACGTCGAGGCGGCGGGAGGCGAGGGTATGGGCCGGAACGCTCAGGCGCCGCCGGTCCTGCGCCTCGGCCAGTTCCCGCAGCAGCGGGATGAGCTCGCGCCCGTATTCGATGGCGTCCGGCAGCGGGTCCCAGCCGCGGAGAATGTAGTGGCTCACCCCGAGCTCCCGGTAGCGCAGCATGGAACGCGCGACCTGCTCCGGCGTGCCGACCAGCGCGGTGCTGTTGCCCCGCCCGCCCAGCACCCCGGCCATGGTGGTCCAGAGCCGCTCGTCCAGCACCTCGCCGCGCTGCGACAGGGCAACGAGGCGCTGGGAGTTCACCGCCTGGCCGCCCGGGATCAGCCCGCTCCCGCCGGCCCGTGCCAGCTTGGCCAGAGCACGCTCGCGGATATGCCGGGCGCGGTCCCAGGCCTCGGCCTCGGTGGCTCCCAGAATGGGCCGGTTGGACCAGGAGAAGGCCAGTTCCCGCCCACGCGGCAGGCAGGCGCGCAGCCGGGCCAGCATGGCCGCGGTCTCGGCCAGGGGCTCGCCGAACAGGGCATAGACATCGGCGTATTTCTGCGCGACGCGGATCGCGGCGTCCGAGGCGCCACCGAAGAAGACCGGCAGCTTCGGCTGGATCGGCCGCACGTCGGACCAGGCCTGCTCGACCGAGTAGAACTCGCCCACATGGTCGAAGGGTTCCGTGGCGGTCCATGTCCTCTGCACCACCTCCAGGAACTCGTCGGTGCGGCGGTAGCGCTCGGAATGGCTGGCATGGTCGCCATCCTTGCGCTGGTCGGCATCCTCCCCGCCCGAGATCACGTGCAGGGCCAGCCGGCCGCCGGTCAGGTTCTCCAGCGTGGCGATCTTGCGCGCCGCCAAAGTGGGGGAAACGAAGCCCGGCCGGTGCGCGAGCAGGAAATGGATGCGCTTGGCCACCGAGGCGGCATGGGCCAGGACCAGGAAGCCGTCCGCGGCATTGGTCCAGTACCCGGCCAGGACGCGGTCGAAGCCTGCCTCCTCATGCGCCAGGGTGATGCGCTCGATGAAATCGGGCTGCACGGCGGGGCCGCCGGTCACCTCCAGGTCGGAGGTCGGGCGGGCCCAGATCATCCCGGTGATGTGCACACTCATGCTGCGATGTCCTCGTGATTCGTATCGGTGCGGGGCGCGGCCTTGCGGGATGGCGCCCAACGATGGGGCGCCGTCCGGTGGGCCATGGCCGCCCGGGCTTCCGGACCGTCGGGCCGTCAGCCGGGGCGGCCGCCCCGACATCGCGGCCGGGCCGCGAATCCCTGATCCGGCCAGGGGACGAGGCGCGCCACCGGGCTCACCGCTCGGCCACCACCGATGGGCGGGAGGCCTCCTGCGGGATGAGGCCCAGGAGGTTCAGCCCGGCGAGGAACAGGCCGAGCAGCAGCAGGCTGCGCCAGACGATACCGATCATGACGGATTGCCCCGGACGCCTTCCCTCTGGAGCCACACCGTCATCCCTCCAGCCCCAGCAAGCCCAGCGCCTCGCGCCGCAGGGCAACCAGATGCGGATCGTCGCGATGCCGGGGATAGGGGCGGTCCACCACCAGCTCCGCCGTGATGCGCGGCGGGCGGGGGCTGAACACCACCACGCGCTGCGCCAGGATCAGCGCCTCCTCGACGTCATGCGTCACCAGCAGGGCGGTGAGGCCGGATCGCTGCCACAGGCGCACCAGCTCCGCCTGCATCGACAGGCGGGTGAGGCTGTCGAGCTTGCCCAGCGGCTCGTCGAGCAGGAGCAGGCGCGGATCGTTCACCAGGGCGCGCGCCAGGGCAACGCGCTGGGACATGCCGCCGGAAAGCTGGTGCGGATAGGCGGTCTCGAAGCCCGTCAGGCCGACGAGGTCGATCGCCTCCTGCACCCGGTGATCCTGGCGGCGCAACAGGCCACGCGCCTCCAACCCCAGCGCGACATTGGCCCGCACGGTGCGCCAGGGATAGAGCGTCGGGTCCTGGAACACCAGGACGCGGGAGGGATCGGGCGCGGTGATCGCCGCGCCGTCGCCCAGAACCTGCCCCGAGACGGGCGCGTCCAGTCCGGCCAGCAGCCGCAGCAGCGTGGACTTGCCGCAGCCCGAGGGGCCGAGCAGCGCCACGAACTCGCCCGGCCGCACGGAAAGGGAGACGTTGTCCAGCACCGGCAGGGGCTGGCCCTCCAGCTGGAAAGCCTGGCTGGCGTGGCGGATCTCCAGCGCCATGCCTTGGACCCGCTCCACCACCGGAGCCCTGTGAAGCGCTGCGCTCACCACCGCACGGTTCCCTTCTGCCAGGCGAGGAGCCGGTCGCGGCCCTTGAAGAGGAGCGTCGTCAGCGTGGAGCACATCAGCGCCATGAGCAGCAGCGCCGCGTACATGTTGCCATAGGCCGCCCAGCCCTGGGCCCATTGCAGATACCAGCCGAGACCGGCCTTCACGCCCAGCATCTCCGCCACCACAAGAACGGAGAAGGAGGCGCCGAGGCCCATGAAGAGGCCGACAAAGACCTGCGGCAGCGCCGCCGGCACGGCAACCTTGAGCACGAGGAAGCTCTGGCTGGCGCCCATCGTGCGGGCGATGTCGTAATAGGCCTTGTTGACGCCCGAAACGCCGGACCAGGTGAGCACCGTCACCGGGAACCAGCTCGCCAGCGCGACAAGGAAGGTGCTGGCGCTGCCGCTGGTCGGAAAGGCGAAGAAGGCGATCGGCAGCCAGGCCGTGGCGGGCAGCGGCCCGATCAGCCGCAGCACCGGATGCACCCAGTAGCCGATGGCGCGCGACCAGCCGAGCGCCACGCCGGCCACGAAACCCGCCGCGGCGCCGATGGCATAGCCGCTGACCAGCAGCCAGAGCGAGCGCAGCACGCTCTCGCCCAGGCGTGGCCAGTCCTCCAGATAGACTTCCAGCAGACCTTGTGGCGAAGCGAAGAAGGGCAGGGGGAGCAGGGCGAGCTTGGCGGTCAGCAACTCCCAGCCGATCAGGGCCAGCGGCAGGACGGTAAGCCAGGGCCCCGCCGCGCGCAGTTTCCCGCCCGCCTTGCCGAGCCAGGGGGAGAGCACGGCGGAAAGGAGCAGTACACCGCCGAGAAGCGCGGCGGCCAGGGCAAGCTCCCGCGTCCGGCCGACCTCGATGGCGTCCTCCGGCACGGCGATGACGCCGGCGGCGGCGATCCAGACGAAGCCGGCCAGAAGGCTGCTTCCCCAGGCCCTGGCCCTTCCGGTCTCGATCGGGGCATTGCCGGCCCCGGCGACGGTGGCGCCGCTCATCACGCCCCCAGCACGTCGGCGGTGACGCGCCCGGCGAAGCGCTTCGGATCGGTGCCGGCGCGCATGACCCCGACCGACTTGAGCTCTTCCGCATAGAGCTCGATCTCGTCGCGGATCGCGCGGCCGGTGGGATGGTGGCCATGGGTATGGCTGCGCATCATGGCGATGAGATCGTCACGGCTGGTGCTGGCCGGGGCATAGGTCAGGAAGGTGTCCACCGCCACAGCGGGGTCATGGGCGGCAAGGTCCTGCGCCTCCAGCAGGGAGCGCGTAAGCGCGGCGGCCACCTGCGGCTCGTTCCTGACCAGCGCGCCACTGACGCCGATGATGCAACAGGCGCGGTCAGCCCATTCGCCGGAAAGATTGGTGGCGACCTCCACCAGCTTTCGGTCCCTTTGCAGCAGCCAGGCGATCGGGTCCCCGCCGGAGACGGCCTGCGCCTCGCCACGCTCCAGCGCCAGGCCGAAGACATGGGCGGGGAAGACCTTCCAGGTGACGTCGCGGTCCGGGTCGATGCCGCGCCGCTTGAGCAGCATGGAGAAGAAGTTCTTGTCGGCGCCGCCCATGTCGGCCGTGGCGATGGTCTTGCCGCGCAGCGAGGCGACATCGCCCGTGACGCCGGCCGCGGGGTCGCCGATCAGCCGCATGCAGCCGCCATGCGTGCCGCCGGTGATCTTGACGTCGAAGCCCATCTCCAACGGCTTGAGCCAGCGCAGCGCCATGCCCACACCGGCATCTGCCTTGCGGGTCGCGATCGCCTCCAGCAGGGCCTCGGTGGAGGAGCCGAAATTGACGAACTCGACCTCCAGCCCATGCTTCGCCAGAATGCCCTGCTGCTGTGCCACCGCGACGGGCGAGGTGCAGATGGCGGTCGCGTTCCAGGCAAGCGTCAGCTTACGCAGGGCGGTGCCAGATGCGGCGCCCGTTGCATCGGCACGGCAGATCGGGGCGTCGCGAAGCAGCGCGTCCAACGCATCGGAGGGGCCGCCCGCACGTGGCGCAAACCCCATCAGTGGCAGCGACAGGCTGGCAAGGCCCGCGGCGCCCAGCACGGTCCGCCGATCCAGGCCGTTGGGAAGCCTGCCCCGAACTCCTCCCGTTCGATGTCTCAGCAGCATCCGGCCCCCACTAAAGATCGTTTACCTTCGTGTTAATAAGAGAACCACTATGGAAAATAGTCAAAAGCATGGGGGTTTCTATTTCACTGTTGCCGAGGAACATTCCTCTCCGCGATGCGCTCGGAAGAGGCCGTTCTCCCTGCATGCGGTCTGACCGGGCCGTGGCGGATTGCGCGACTGGCGTATGGGGTAGAGGGCGCCTCACGTGGGGGCGGGAAGGGACGATCTGCGCCGGAAAGCGGTAGCCGGGCCAGGTGGCAGGCTCTGGCATCATTCCGCCAGTTTGCGCTGGCCGGACCGTCCCGACGACCGTCCTCAACTTGCCAATACCGTGGCAAGGACATGACGATTACGGTTTCGGGCGCCTATGCCGCCCGCTCAGGAACATCCAGGCCGAGCCAGTTCTTGTAGAAGGCATCGATATCCGGCTCGAAGTCATGAATGATGGAGTACCAGGGCGTAGGGGCCTCGACATCCAGCAGATCGCCCGAAAGCGGGCAGAAGTATTCGCGGATCACCTGCCATTCGGTGGAGGGTGCCATCAACCGGGGGTTAAATCTCCTCCATCTCGTGAATCAGGTTGGACAGGGCATCTCGCGCATGAGGGATGCCCCGCAGCGGCGTCACTCCTCGACGAAGGATGCCGTCTTGACGTCAGGGAGTTCCGAAAGGTCCATCGAGTATTCGCGGCCATAGGATGGGATCGGCAGGTCCGCTTCCATCAGCCGCCAGTCCTCTGGCAGGTTCCAGAATTTCCGGAAGCCCTCCTCCCAACGCGAACCGAGCTTGAAGCTGGCTGCCTACATCTGCTGGACCTGAAGGCCAGCCTCCTTCGAGAGGATCCTCTCACGCTCCTGCTTCATCCAGGTGCTGGCCGGAACCGCCTTGGCGAGACGCTCCTTGCGGATGCGGTCGCGCAGGATACTGGTCTTGGCCTCGTCAACGCCGGCCAGGCCATCAGCGGCCTTGCTCAGCACCACGCCATAGACGAAGGCTGCGAAGCGATCGATCAGGTAGCCGCCATTGGCATCATCCGCGACCTTCTGGGGCTCGCGGTTCAGCGGGTCGCCGAAGCCCGGCCCACCGCGCACGTAGTTGAGGGAGAGGTCGTAGTCCCTGAACATCTCCTCCGTGGTGATGGACTGCTTGTCGCGCTTGATCCGTGCATCGCCGATCATTGCGTCCCAGCGCGGGTTCTGCGGATCCGTGTCGCCGCCGGGCGGTATCTCGCCTCCTTTGGCGATGATGTCCTTCAGCCCTGTGTCATGTGCGGCGAAGCGGTAGTCGGAGGCCGCCGGATAGCCACCCATCAGCCCTCAGTCGGAAGAAATGTGTCCATTGCCCATGAAGAACATGGTCCAGTCCTTGGCATTCCAGACTAGTCGGCCTTGAACAACGTCTTCAGGCTGTCGCCCCTGCGAGCAGGGTGCGGCCTGTCGGGACGCTGGCTTGGCTGATCGGGGTGAGGATTGCCTGTCGGAGGGCGGCGAGGAGAGCGGCCAAAAGGGCCCTGAGGTGGGCGAGGATCTTGCGGATGTTGTGGCCGCAGCCGCAGAGGACGGCGTAGAGAGCATCGCCGAGCGTGCCCTTGAGGGCGCAGCGGGCGAGGCGGCCATCGGTCTTCATGTGGCCGATCTCGGGCTCGATGGCGCTGCGGCGGCGGAGCAGCCGGCGCAGGCGGGGCGTGAGGCCGCGGCTGGTGCCGCTGACGAGCACCCTGGTTGCCGTGACGCCATGGCCGCGGTAGCCGCGATCGACCACGGCGAGGCTGGGACGCTGGCCGGTGAGGGTCTCGACCTGCTGGAGGGCGTCGGCGAGGGTGTGGCCGTCGTAGGGATTGCCGGGCTGGCTGCGCATGCCGACGACGAAGCCACCGGCGAGGGTGGTGGCGATGCTGACCTTCGTGCCGAACTCGTAGCGCACCCGCGCCTTGCCCTTGGCGATGCAGTCCACCTCGGGCTCGTGCAGGGCGTAGAGCTTGCGGGACGACTTCGGTGTCTGGAGCAGCAGGCGGGTGACGAGGGCGATGCGCTGCTCGATGCGCGCCCGCAGTGGCCCGTCAGGGACGGCGCCGAGCTTGCGTTCAACATCGCGCAGGATGCGGCCGGTGTAGCCCTTGAGCGTGCGCAACGCCTTGCGCATGCGGCGGAACTGCCGGGCGTGGGCGTAGCGCCCCACCTGGCCGGCCAGGCGCGGCGCCAGGCGATTGTAGTTCTGGCGCAGGGCGATCCCGGCCTTGTGCGCCAGCGTCACCAGCGAGTGGCGGGCCCGCTCATAGAGGCGGCTGTCGGTCGGATGGGCGATGGCCTTCTCCATCACTGTGGTGTCCACTGCGATCTCGGCCAAGCTGTTCGACGTCACAGCTCCCGAAGCCTGAGCCGCCTCGATCGTCCTGGTCAGCAACCACTCGACACCTTCCTCACCGATGCGACCGCGCCAGCGGCTGAGAGAGGAGGGATGGATGGGCGCACGGTGCTGGAAGAAGGTCTCACCCGTGAAGTGCTGGAAGTACGGGTTCTCCACCCAGCGCGCGAGCACCGCCTCGTCGGAGAGGCCATGGGCGTGCTGGAGGTACATCAGCCCGGCGACCAGACGCGGATGCGTGGCCGGCCGTCCCTCAGCGGCGGGGAAGAAGCCGGCCCATTCCCGCTCGAACCAGGACCAGTCGATCAGCGCCGCCAGCCGCACCAGTTCGTGCCGCCCATCGATCATGTCGACCAGCCGCGGCCGCAGCAGATCGGCCTGTTCCGGCGGGCGCGGGCGGTGCTTCATGCCCACAAGATTCGCAGGGTTTGTCGTCGAAAACAATCGAACCCTGCAAATCCAGGTCGCCGAGCCCGGAAAATCTCACAGCTAGATCAGTGCCTTACGAGTTATTCAAGGCCGACCAGACTATGCGAAGAGATTGGAAGCCACAGCCGCCGCGATACTTGCCCGCGCCGCCTGATGAGGCCTTGATCCAACGACCCGGACAGACGAGGGGCTCAGCCAGCTCCCCGCCGCAAACTCGCCCGGGCATGCCCAGTCGCTGAGGACGCCAAGGACGTCCCACAACCAGGCAGCCAAGGAGCAGGCGGGTCAGCCGGCCGGCTGCAACTGGCCGTAGATGTCCGGCATACGGCCGATATCGTGCGGCTGGAGGCCTTCCGGCCGGACCAGCCCGTACTCGTGCCGGCCATCCGGGTGCAGGGCATGCATCACATAGCCCTGCACCTTCTCGCCAAAGGGCTTTCCGTCCGCCCAGGCATCGCCGACATGGAAGGCGACCGCAGGGGCCCAGATCTGCCGGATTCCCTCGCACAGGCCGCGATCGCGCCACTGGTGCACATGGCCGGAGGCGACGAAGGCCGGGGGATGCGCCCGGAACATCTCCACCATCCGGCGGCGTGGCGCCTCCAGCACATGCCAGTAGCTGCGGCCCGCCTCGTCCAGCGCCTGCTCGCAAAGCGGCTTGTGCAGGAAGATCGCGATGCTGCGCCCCGCGGCCCCCGACAGGGCATCCTCCAGGAAGGCGAACTGCTCCCCGGCCATCTCGGTCGCGGTGATCAGGGTGTCCAGCCCGATCAGCCGCCAGCCCGGCACGTCCCGCAGGAAGCGGTCGGCGCCGAAGATGCCGTTCCAGCGCTCGACACGCTCCGCATCCGCGCCATCGCGCGCCGCGATGGCCGGGTCGTTGCCCACGTCGTGGTTGCCCGGGATGGCCAGCCAGTCGAGCCCCATCTCCTGGTGCCGGGCGAAGGCGTGCTCCAGCTCCGCCTGTCCGGCCTCCCCGCCCAACTCGCCATGGGCGGAGATGTCGCCGGTATGGACCACGAGGTCCGGCCGATCCGCCCGCAGCCGCTCCGCCACGGCCGCGAAGTTGCGGTCGAAGACAGGGTGGCGCGGGGAGAGATGCGTGTCGCTGATCTGCGCGAGACGGAACACCATGGGTTCAGCCCTTCCGCGGCAGCAGGCGGCGCACCTCGGCCACCATGTCCGGGAGGACCTGCTCCGGCGTCGCCTTCTGTTCCACCACCCGGGCGATGTTGTCCACCATCGTCTGGGTCACGCGCACGCTGTTGCTGCCGGGAAAGGCGTACCAGGGGACGGAGATCGGGATCTGGCGCACCGCCGGCACGAAGAGCGGGTTCGCCTTGTAGAAACCCGCCAGGTACTGCGGGTCGTCGATCGCGATCTGGTTGCAGGGCAGGTAGCCGGTGTTCTTCACCATCATCGCCTGCCCCTCGGGGCCGGTGGAGAAGCGCAGGAACTTCCAGGCGGCGGCGCGCTTCGCCGGGTCCTTCGCGGTCAGCATGCCGGCGGCGCCGCCGGTCGGCAGCCGGCCCTTCTGCGCGTCGATCACCGGCATCTCCGTGGTGCGCAGCGGGAAGTTCTCGCCCACCGACGCGGCCGTGCCCCGCACCAGCGCCGTGGTCTGGAAGATCATGCCGAGCTTGCCGGCGGCGAAAGCCTGGCGCGCCGCGGCGGCGCTGAGGTTCGGCATGCCGCCCTCCTTCACCATCCGGTCGATCAGGCGCAGCGCGTTCAGCCCCTCCGGTCCTCCAAAGGCCACGTCGCGCTCATCCGGCGTCAGCATGCGGCCGCCGGCGCCGAAGAGCAGGGCGGAGAACATCCAGTCGTCGCCGTTCCAGGTGTACCACATGCCCTCGACGCCATCGCCGAGACGGTGGATCTTCCCGGCCAGCTCCAGGACGCCGTTCCAGTCCCTGGGGAAGTTGCCGGGGTCGCCGCCGGCGCGGCGCACCAGATCGGCGTTGTAGTAGGTCACCGGATTGGAGGCGGCATAGGCCAGCCCTGCCTGGATGCCGCCGAACTGGCCCAGCGCCAGCATGTTCGGCGTATAGCCCGCCCTGGCGGGATCGCCTTCCTCCCGCAGCAGCGGCGTCAGGTCCTGGGCGATGCCGCGCTCGGCGAAGACGCGCAGCCGGTTGAAACCCTGGTAGCTGAGGTCGGGGAGCTGGTTGGTGCCCGCCTGGCGCAGCAGGAGCTGCGCGCCCTCCTCGTAGTTCGGGGTGTTGATGAAGTTGACTTTGATCTCCGGCTCGCGCTTCGCGAACTCGGCCATGATCGCGTCGTAGCTGTCCTTGTAGATGAAGGGCTGCGCGTAATGGACGGTGATCTCCGTCTCCGCGGCGCGGACGATGCGCGGCGCGGCGAGAGGGGCGGCCAGGGCGGCGAGCGGCAGGGCCAGCGCCTTGCGGCGCCCGAGGTCGAAACTCATGATGGTATCTCCGGATACGGTTCTTGTTTGGATCAGCCCTTGAGCCCCGTGGAGGCGATGCCTTCCACGAAGCGCCGCTGGGCCAGGAGGAAGGCGATCACCAGGGGGGCCGTCATCACCACGGCGGTGGCCATCAGCGCGCCGTAGTCGTCGCCGGCATCTACCGAGCGGAAGAACAGCACGCCCAGGGCCGGCGTGGCGCGGTCCGGCCCGCTGACCACCAGCAGGGGCCAGAACAGGTCGTTCCAGTGCGCCACCACCGAGAAGATCGCGAAGGCGGTCGCCGCCGGCCAGGCATTGGGCAGGACGATGCGCCAGACGATGGCCATCTCGCCCATCCCGTCCAGCCGGGCGGCATGCAGCAGGTCGTCCGGCAGGGAGCGGAAGAACTGGCGGAACAGGAAGATCGCGAAGACCGAGATGGTGAAGGGCGCGACCAGCGCGGCATAGGTGTTCAGCCAGCCGAGCGAGGCGAGGGTCACGTAGATCGGCAGGGCGGTCGCCTGCACCGGCACCAGCAGCCCGAGCATCACCGCGCCGAACAGCACCTCCCGCCCCGGGAAACGCAGCTTGGCCAGGGCATAGCCCGCCGGCACCGCGAAGAGCAGCTGGAAGAACAGGATGGCGCCGCAGACCACCACGCCGTTCACCAGGTAGCGGAAGACAGGAATGCGCTCGAAGACCTTGCCGTAGTTCTCCGCCGCATGGAACCGCTGCGGCAGCAGCGAAAGGGAGTCGCGGAAGATCTCGTCCAGCGGCTTCAGGCTGGCGGCCACCATCCAGATATAGGGCATCAGCACCAGCAGCCCGAGTACGGTCAGCAAAGCGAGGCGCGGCAGGTCGCGCAGCAAGGGCGTGTCGCGCGGCTCAGCCATAATGCACCTGCCTGTCCAGGAAGCGCGTCTGCAGCCACATCAGCGTCAGCACGATGGCCAGGAAGACCAGCGTGACCGCCGCCGCGTAGCCGAGGCGGAAATAGGTGAACCCCTCCTCGTAGAGCTTGTAGAGCAGCACGTTGGAGGCGTTGTTCGGCCCGCCCTGCGTCAGCACGGCCACGAGGTCGAAGGAGCGCGTCAGGGCCCGGATCATGGTGATGGTCAGCACGAAGAGCGTGGTGGGGCCGAGCAGCGGCCAGGTGACGAGACGGAACCGCTCCCAGGCCGAGGGCACGCCATCCACCTCGGCGGCGGCGTAGAGCTCGCGCGGGATGGCAGTCAGCCCCGCCATGAACAGCACCATGTTGAATCCCAGATTCTCCCAGCTCCCGATCGCGGCCAGGGAAAGCAGCACCGTGTCGGAAGAGGAGAGCCAAGCCGGCCCCGGCAGGCCGACGGTGCGCAGCATCGCGTTCAGCGGGCCGATGGTGGGGTGCAGCAGGTACTGCCAGGCCGCCGCCATGGCGACCGCGAGCGACACGACGGGCAGAAAGAAGACGGCGCGGAAGAAGGCGCGTCCGCGCAGGCCGGACTCGATCAGCACGGCCAGCCCCAGCCCGCCCAGAACGGAAACCGGCGTGGTCAGCCCGATATAGACCAGGGTGTTGCGGACCGACTGGGCGAAGCCGCGATCCGAAAGGAGCTCGGCGAAGTTGTCGAGCCCGACCCAGTGGAACCCCTCGGCACCGAGCTCGTAGTCGGTGAAGGCCATGGCCACGGCCGCCAGGGTCGGCAGCAGGATCATCAGCACATAGGCGATCACCGCCGGCAGGCTCAGCAGCCAGGCGGCGAGGGCTTCGCCATGCCCTCTCGCCCGAACGGCGGGCGCCGCGAGCACGGCCTCAGACATGGGCCAGTTCCGCGCCCAGCGCCGCCGAGGGGCAGCGCCGTCCGGCGGCATCGAAAAGCAGCGCCTTGCCCGCGTCGAAGCCCAGGAAGGCCTGCCCGTCGCCGGGGATGCCGGAGCGGCCTTCCGGCGGCAGGCGCAGCACCAGGGCGGAGCCGCTTTCCGGGTGGCGCAGATGCAGCAACAGGCTCTCGCCCAGGAACTCCATCGCCTCGACGCGGGCCGGCAGGCCGTTGGAGGCGAGGTGCAGGTCCTCCGGCCGCACGGCCAGCGTCAGCGGCCCCGGCATGGCGCGCAGCCCGATGGCGAGGCCGGCGACCCTGACGATCCCATCCGCGTCCGCCTCGGCCGGCAGGGTGTTGATGCGGGGCGAGCCGATGAAGGTGGCGACGCGCAGATCGGCCGGATCGTTGTAGATCGCCTCGGGCGTGGCCACCTGCAGGATGCGGCCGCCAAGCATGACCGCGACCCGGTCGGCCATGGTCAGCGCCTCGGACTGGTCATGCGTCACATAGAGCGTGGCCGCGCCGCTGCGGCGGTGGATCTCCACGATCTCCCGCCGCGTCTGGACGCGCAGCGAGGCATCGAGGTTGGACAGCGGCTCGTCCATCAGGAAGAGCTTCGGCTGCCGCACCATGGCGCGCGCCAGGGCGACGCGCTGCCGCTGCCCGCCGGAAAGCTGGCCGGGCTTGCGGTCGAGCAGCCCGGCGAGGCCCAGGGCGCGCCCGGCCTTCTGCACATCCGCCTGGATACCCTGCCGGACCGCCGACGTCCCCGGCAGGAAACGGCCCAGGAAAGGCGCGCGCTGCCAGCCGTTCAGCCGCCGCATGGCCAGCGGCACGGCGATGTTCTGCGCGGCGGTCAGGTGCGGATAGAGGGCGTAGGACTGGAACACCATGGCGACGTCTCGCTCGGCTGCGCGGCGCCGCGTGACGTCGCGGCCGGCAATCTCGATGCGCCCCTGGTCCGGCTGCTCGATCCCCGCGGCGATGCGCATCAACGTCGATTTGCCGCAACCGGAAGGACCCACCAGCGCAATGAACTCCCCTTCGGCCATCTCCAGTGAAACGCCGGACAGGATCGGCGCCCCGCCGAAGGACTTCGTGACTCCGCTGATCAGGACCCCAGGCAAACCGCATCTCCGTATTGACGGGCGGCCTCATGCGCCCGGTGGATGACGCACCCGTTGCGGTTTCACGAAGCTTTGATGGCAATCCCAGGCAGCCGGAAGCGCCGGGAACCATCCGCCCACGTCACGCCGGGCGGTAGTGCCAGACGCTGGCGGGGGGCAGGTTCAGCGGGGTCCAGGCCTCCCGCTTGGCACTCAGCCCGAGCTGCCGGTAGGGCAGGGGCGACGTGATGCAATAGGTGTAGAGCAGGAAGCCCCGCCCCGGCGCGACGGCCTCCACCGCCTGCACGAAGCGCCGCTGCCGCTCCAGCGGCAACAGCACCAGCGGAATCCCGCAGATCACCGTGCCGACGCGCCCATGCAGGTTCTCCGGGATCAGGCGCGGCAGGTCGAAGGCATCGCCCGTGACAACACAGGCGCCGGGCAGCTTGCGGCGCAGATGCTGGGCCATCTCGCTCTCGATCTCGACCACGGTGAGCCGCTCCGGCGCCAGTCCCTGCGCCAGCAGGGCCCGGGACACCACGCCCGTACCGGCGCCGAGCTCCACCACGATCTCCCCCTCGTCGGCCCGGGTCAGCCGGGCGATCCGCCCGCACAGGGCCGGGGAGGACGGCACCACGCTGCCCATGCGCAGCGGGTTGCTCGCCCACTGCTTCAGGAACAGGCTCGCGTTGGCGATCCCGCGGCCCGGTTCAGACGCGCCGGACGCCTGGGTGAGAGGGCGGTCCGAAGCATCCCCGGAACCGGGCTTCCGCATGACGGTGGCAAGCCGCGCGATCCGCGGCAGAAGGGTCGAAACAGACAATCCGTGGATCCTCGTTCAGGGTCCCCGTCACGCGCCGGCTTCGCCCGCCACGCCGGGCGGCCCAGCAATGGGAAAGGCCGGGACGGGAAAGGCGGGGACGGGAGTTCCAGCCGCCGGCGCCACCGGCCGGGGCACGGGCGGGCTGCGCCTCGACCAGTCCAGCAGTTCGAAGCGTCCGTCGGGATGCTCCACCAGGGCGGTGCAGGACTCCACCCAGTCTCCGGTGTTCATGTAGGTCACGCCGCCGATGTCGCGCATCTCGGCATGATGGATGTGGCCGCAGATGACGCCGTCATAGCCGCCACGCAGTGCCTCGTGCGCCAGCGACTCCTCGAAGCGGTCGATCGCCTTGACGGCTTCCTTCACACGCCGCTTCAGCCATTGCGACAGCGACCAGTAGGGGTATCCCATCCGCCGCCGGGCGGTGTTGAACCAGCGGTTCAGCAGCAGCGCCGCGTCATAGGCCCAGTCGCCCAGATGGGCGAGCAGCGGCCAGTAGCGCACCACGCTGTCGAACTCGTCGCCATGCATCACCAGCAGCCGGCGGCCGTCGGCGGTGACGTGCTCGGCCTGCTGCACGAGGTGGATGCCGGCGACCTCCAGCCCCACCCAGTCGCGGAACATCTCGTCGTGGTTGCCGGGGATGTAGAGGATCTCGACACCCTCGCGCGCCTTGCGCAGCAGCAGGCGGATCACCTCGTCATGGTAGGCGTCCCAGTACCAGGACTTCCGCAGGCGCCAGCCATCCACGATGTCGCCCACCAGCACGATCCGCCCGCAATCCATGCCGCCCAGGAAATCCAGCAGCAGGTCGGCCCGGCTGGCGCGAAGGCCGAGATGCAGGTCGGAAAGGAACACCGTGCGGTAGTGGCGCCTCACGAATGTCTGTTGCATCCGATGCCCGGTAACCCGTTATGGCGCCGGTATAAGGTCTCGGTTGCCGCCGGAGAGTGAAGATTCGTTGAAGGGTCCGGGTCAGAACGGATACGGCCGCCCTTTCCGCGTCCCTCTGGCTGCGCCCGCCCAGGTGGTCCATCCTCGTGCCTCCCCTGGCGGCCCCGGCACGATGCCGGGCCTCATGCGACGGACGGGTCTCGCGAGACATGCACGGTGAATACAAGGTACAGGGCGGCAAGCTCGTCGTCGTCGATCTCGAACTCCGGGACAGCCGCATCGCGGATGTGCAGATCGCCGGCGACTTCTTCCTCGAACCCGCCGAGGCGCTGGACGACATCCGCGGCGCGGTGGAGGGCCTGCCTGCGGCCTCGGACGTCGAGCAGATCGCGGCGGCGATCCGCGCGGCGCTGAGGCCGGCTGCAGCGCTGATCGGCTTCAGTGCCGAGGCGGTGGCCATCGCGGTGCGCCGCGCCCTCGGCTCGCGCGGCGGCTGGCGGGACTACGACTGGCAGATCATCGACACGCCCCCGCTCTCCCCCGCGATGCACCTGGCGCTGGACGAGGTCCTGGCGCAGGAGGTCGCCGCCGGCCGACGCGGCCCGATGCTGCGCTTCTGGGAATGGGAACGGCCCGCCATCATCATCGGCGCCTTCCAGTCGCTGCGCAACGAGGTGGACCTCGACGCAGCCTCGGCGCTGGGCGTGGAGGTCGTCCGCCGCGTCACCGGCGGCGGCGCCATGCTGGCGGAACCCGGCAACAGCGTCACCTACTCGCTCTATGCACCGGGCGATCTGGTGCGCGACATGACCTTCGCCGATTCCTATGCCTTCCTCGACGCCTGGGTGCTGCAGGCGCTGATCTCCCTCGGCATCGACGCCTTCTACAAGCCGCTCAACGACATCTCCAGCGCCAAGGGCAAGATCGGCGGCGCGGCGCAGAAGCGCTTCTCCGGCGGCACGGTGCTGCACCACGTCACCATGGCCTATGACATGGATGCGGAGAAGATGGTGAAGGTGCTGCGCATCGGGCGCGAGAAGCTGAGCGACAAGGGCACGGTGAGCGCCGTCAAGCGGGTCGATCCGCTGCGCAGCCAGACAGGCCTGCCGCGCGAGGCGGTGATCCGGCGGATGCGCGAGACCTTCGTGTCGCTGCATGGCGGCGTGGCCGGGCGGATCACGGCGGAGGAACATGCGGCGGCGGAGAAGCTCGCGGCGGAGAAGTTCTCCTCCGGCGCCTGGCTGCGCCACGTCCCCTGAGGCACGCAGGCGGCCTCGTCTCCCGGGGCGGCGGAAGCGCGCCGCGCCGCCGCCGGCCGGAGGCTCACAGGCCCGCGCGGGCATCCTTCCGGGCGAGGCGAAGCAGCAGATAGTCCACTTCCGCCCGTGCGGCGGCAGTCAGGGCCGCGCCGGGCTTGCGCTGCGCATCGGAGGCGATGAAGCCGCGCCGCATCAGCACATACTTGCGGACGGCGAGGCCCACCCCCTGCTGCTGCTCGTAGCGCAGCAGTGGCAGATGGGCGTCGAACAGGTCGTGCGCCGCCTCCCGCGCGCCTTCCTTCTGCAGCCGCACCACATCCGCCAGCATTTCCGGAAAGGCGTAGCCGGTCATGGCCCCGTCCGCGCCGCGCTCCATCTCGAAGTCCAGGAACATCCCGCCATTGCCGGTCAGGATGGAGAGGGGCCGCAGGGAGCCGTCCTCCTGATAGCGCCGCAGGGTGGAGATCTTCTCCAGGCCCGGCCAGTCCTCGTGCTTCAGCATCACGCAGGAGGGATGCTCCTGCACGATCCGGCGGATCACCCCGGGCGTCATCTGCACCGAGAGGGTCAGCGGATAGTCCTGGATCACGAAGGGCACGTCGTCACCGATGGCCTCGATCGCCTGGCGGTAATAGGTGACGATCTGGTCGTCGGTGCGCAGCGACGGCACCGGCGCGATCATCACCCCCGCCGCCCCCTTGTCCATCACCGCGCGGCTGAGGGAGCGCATGGCGGCGAAACCGGGCGCGGACACGCCGACGATGACGGGAAGCCCCGCCATGCCCTTCACGAAGCGCGCGGCGATGTCGAGCGACTCCTCCGGCTCCAGCTTCGGCGCCTCGCCCATGATGCCCAGCACCGTGACGCCCGTGGCGCCGGCGGCGAGGTAGCGCTCCATCAGGGTATCGACCGATGCCACATCGATCCGCCCGTCCGGCTGGAAGGGCGTCGGCGCGATGGGAAACAGGCCGGAGGCGGTGGAATCGAGAGCCATGACGTTATCCTCGGACTATGGGCGGTCGGCTTGCCATCCGCACGGATGACCGGACCCGCAGGATAAGGGGCAGGGGCACCGGCGAGGAAGCCCGCCACGCCGGCCTGTTTCCCGCAAGCCTCCCGCCCCGGGCCGGGGAGGCCGCCGTCACGGAGCGGACCAGGGCGCGCCCGCGCCGCATGAGGTCAGCGGTGGCGGCCCTTACCCCACCTGCGGCAGCCGCCGCCGTTCCGCCCCACCGAGACGGGCCTCCACCAGCGCCAGGTCGTCCGGCTTGTCCACATCCACGGCCGCCGCGCCGAAGGGCATCTCCACCACGGCCACGGGCGTCCCGCAGCGTGCCCCCAGCGCATCCAGTCCGGCCCGCAGCGTCATCCAGCCCAGGGCATAGCGGAGCAGCACGATGGGCCCCAGCATCCGGGCCATGGCCGTCGGCCGCTTCCGCTGCTGTTCCAGCCGCTGCCAGAAGCGCAGCACCCGGATCGCCTCGGGCCGCGCCAGCAGGAACAGGTTGCAGCCACTGAAATCGCCGTCCCGGAAGCGCAGCCAGGTGCGCCGGGTCTCCGGGAACTCCGCCAGGATCGTGTCGCGCCGCGCGAGCGCCGCCACGGCGGATGCCCGGCCCGGGGCCTCCCGCAGCAGGTGCGCCACCATGGCCGGCGTCAGCAGCGCGTGGTCCGCCGTGGTGACCAGCAGCGGGGCGCCGAATTCCTCGAACGCCGCCGCCGCGCTCATGGCGGGGCCCGGCGCGGCGGCCCGCAGGATCGCGCCCTCCAGCCCTTCCAGCCCGGCCAGCACGCGCGCCGGCTCCTCGATGGACACGACGATGCGGGCGATGCCGGGCGTCGATCGCAGGGCCGAGACCACGCGCAGCAGCATGGGCACCCCCGCCACCGGCAGCAGCGCCTTGTGCGAAACCCCCGCCGCGGCCGCCATCGGGTCCGTCCCGCGCCGCTGCCCGGCCAGGACCAGCGCCGTGACGCCCGTCACAGCGGCTTCCCATAGATGCGGTAGGTCTTATAGGCCCGCGCGCCCAGGACCTCGGCCAGGTGGCGCATGGGCAGGTTGTCCTCCAGCACCCAGGACATCTCGATCTGCCGGATGCCCAGGGCACGGGCCTCCCGCCGCAGCGCCTCCACCAGGAAGAGCGGCAGCACGCGCCCCAGCAGCCCCGCCTGCAACTGCGGCCGCACCCCCATCAGCGGCACGCGCGCGGTGGAAACACCCGACACCTTCAGCCGCCACAGCAGCTTCGCCCAGCCGAGCGGCAGCAGCCGCCCCGACAGGTCGCGGATCGCCTCGTTCAGGTTCGGCAGGCAGACGGCGAAGGCGACGGGCCGCCCCTGCATCTCCGCGAACCAGACCAGCCTCTCGTTCAGCAGCGGCTTCAGCTCGGCGGCCAGATGCGCCACCTCGGCGGCGGTGAAGGGCACGAAGCCCCAGTTTCCCGCCCAGGCCTCGTTGTAGATGCCGATCAGCGCCTCGACCTCCTGCCGCAGCGCCGCGCGCCGCAGCGGCCGCAGGGTGACGCCGGATGGCAGGCCACGCGCCACCACCCGCGCCGCCGCCGGCGGCAGCGCCTCCGTCACGGGGCTGATATAGGCCAGCATGTCCCGCGCCTTGGCATAGCCCAGCGCCTCCAGCCGCGTGCCGGCATGGGGCGGGTCATGCGGCATCATCATCATCGGCGGCGTATCGAAGCCCGAGACGAGGAGCCCCGTCTGCTCGTTGATGGAAAGGCTGAACGGCCCCAGCATCCGCCGCAGCCCACGGCCGCGCGCCCATGCCTCGGCGGTGTCCAGCAGCGCCGCGAAGACCTCGGCACTGTCTTCGGCGGCCAGCAGCCCGAAATAGGCCGGCCTCCCGCCTTCCGTCTCCGGCACCAGCCGGTCGTCCTGCGCGCTGATGCGCCCTACCTCGCGCCCGTCACGCCGGGCGATCCAGAAGGCCGCCTCGCCGTGCTGGAACCAGGGGTTCTTCGCCGGGGACAGCGCTTCCCGCCGCTCCAGCCGCAGCGGCGGCACCCAGGCGGGATCGTGCCGCATCAGGTCGTGCGGCAGCCGGATGAAACGCTCCATCCCCGCACGGTCCGTGACGGAGAGGATCTCGACGGGGGAGGGAGCCCGCGCGGTGGCCGCGCTCACGCAGCCCTGTCCGGGCGGGCATCCGGGCGGGCATCCGGGCGGGCGGGCCGGTCGCGCGGCGGCGCGCCGGTCAGCTTCTCCACCCAGGGGAAGCGCCGGGCCTCTTCCCGGTCATAGCCCAGGTTGAAGACATGCGGGCTGCGCGGCCGCTGCCGCACCTCGCCATAATAGGTGCCGAGGGCACGATCCACGACGAAGCTGGTGATCCCGTAATTCCCGCCCTCGTGGTGGAAATGGTGCGCGAGGTGCAGCTCCTTCATCCGCCGCAGCAGCCGGCCGCGCGGCTTGAAGTTCAGGTGCTGGATGCAGTGGCAGAACTCGTAGATGCAGGTGATCACGAAGCCCGCCGCGCAGGCCGCCGCCGCGCCCGCAGCCCCGCCGATCAGCCAGCCGACCGGGATCAGGATGGCCAGGATGGTCGGCACCGTCGTCACCGGCGCGCCGAAGAGCACGTCCAGACGGTGCGGGTCCTGGTGGTGGTCGAAATGCACGCGCTTCCACAGCGCCGCCGTTAGCGGCGAGCGGTAGAGGAAACGCGAATGCAGGATGAAGCGGTGGATGGCGTACCAGACCAGCGGATAGGCCAGGATCGTGGCGGCCACCGCCAGCGCCGGCCGCAGCGCCCCCTCCGCCCAGTGCACGGAAAGCCCGGCCGAGATGATGGCGAGCAGCCCATACAGATGGATCGCCGGATGCGCCGCATAGGCGACGACGAGTTCCCGAAGCGTCATCCGCCCCAGATCGAAACTGCGTCCGCCCCGCCAGGGACCATACATGAAACCGCCTCCTTGCTCAGATGAGAGCATGCCGGAACCGCATGTGCCTTCAGGCCTCCTCGCGCCACAGGCACAGGAGGCCCGCGGTGGCGAAGCAGGGCAGCATGCTCCAGGCCGCCGGAACCGGGCCCAGCCCGCCGGCCTCGCCGATCGCGATCATCAGGCCCTGCGCCACGAGATAGCCGAGCCCGAGCGTCAGGCCAACCGCGGCCCGCCGCGTGCCGCCATGCTGGCGCGGCAGGCCGAAGGCGGCGGGCATGGCCAGCAGCAGCATCAGGAAGGGCACCAGCGCCGCCGCCGCCGCCGCCTGGAGCCGCGTCCCGAAATAGGCGGCCCCCCGGCTGACCGCGCCTTCGCCAGCCTTGCCGCGCAGCAGCGCGGGCAGGCTCAGCGCATCGGTGGGGCGCGCGAGGTTCCGCATCGCCCGTGGCGTGGGCCCTTCCGGCCAGTCATACCCGCCCACCACCGTTTCCCGCTCCTCGCCGGGGCGCAGCACCCGCGCCCCGGTCAGCCGCCAGCCCCCGGCCGCGTGCCGCGCCTCCTCCGCCCCGATCCGCAGCGTGACCCTCCCCGAGGGATCGCGCCGCACCAGCAGCACGCCGGACAGCACCGCGCCGTCGGGCGATACCGCATCGGCGGCCAGGATGTCCGTCCCGTCGCGCAGCCACATCCGGCGATCCAGGGCCAGCGGCCGGTCCCGCGCCTCCAGATGGTCCCACCAGTCGGAGAGCGCGCGCTCGCTGTAGGGCGCCACGCCGACCTGAAGACCGAACTGCAGGCCGGCCGCCAGGGCGCAGGCGGGAACCAGTGCCCCCATGATCCGCCAGCTTCCCAGCCCCGTGGCCCGCATGGCGGTGATTTCCAGCGAGCCGGCGAGCCGCTGAAAGGTCAGGATCGCCCCGACCAGCACCGAGAGCGGCACGAGCTGCCCAAGCGTGGTGGGCAGGCGCAGCAGGGCATAGCGCCCGATGTCCCACACCCCGCCGCGGGCCAGCACGTCCCCGGCCTTGTCGAGCAGGTCCAGCAGCTGCAGCAGCGCGGCCAGCCCCAGCAGCACCGCCGTGGCCCGGCCGAGGAAGATCCGCGTCAGGTAGCGCGCCAGCACCCGTGGCAGCATCAGCGCGCGGCCCTCGCCCGCCACGGCAGGCAGCGCGCCAGCAGTCCACCGGCCCAGGCCGCCGCATCGTCCATCCGCGCCAGGATGCGGTCGAAGGGGCCTTCCTCCGGATGGAGGTTGCTGTGCCGGAAGACCAGGATGCTGAACGCGGCGAACAGCGCGAACAGCAGCCACAGCGCCAGCGGCGCGTCGAGCCGCCCGATGGCGCCGAGGGATTCCGCCAGTTGCAGCGCCTGCTGATAGACCACGAGGATCGCCGCCCCCAGCAGGATCGCGACCGAACGGCGCGAGCGCTTGGCGGCCAGCCCCATCGGCATGGCCAGCAGTGGCAGCAGCAGCAGCGAGGCCGAGCGCACCAGCCGCGCGTGCAGCTCCCCCGCCATGCGGCGCGGCGCCACGGGCGCGTCCGCCCGCTCCCGCCCCGTCCAGAGCTCGTCCAGCGTCATCTCCCGCTCATCCGCGCCGCGCAGCCGGAAGATCGGCAGGCGCCGGACGAAGGGGCGCGACTGTTCCGAGGCCGAGAAGGTCAGCGTATGCGCCTGCCCCTGCGGGTCCACCGTCAGCTGCCGCCCGTCCTCCAGCTCCAGGAGCAGCTCGCTGGTCTCCACGCTCAGCAGCATCCGCCCCGTGGCGGCGGTGGTCAGCACGTCTGTCCCGTCCTGCTGCCGCTGGTGCAGGAAGATGCCGTGCAGGAGGCCCGTCTCCGGGTCCCGGCGCTCGACATGGACGGTGAGCCGCTTGCCGATCTGGGCGAACTCGCCCGGAACCAGGGTCGCGTTCCATCCCGCATCCATCAGGGTGCTCAGGGCCGCGCGATAGGCATAGCGGCTGACCGGCTGCACATAGCCGTAGAGCGCCACGCCCGCCAGGGCGCAGGCCACCCCCACGGCCAGGAAGGGCCGCGACAGCCAGGCCAGCGAGAGCCCCGAAGCCTGCAAGGCATCCAGCTCGTGGTTCTGGCTGAGCCGCGAGACAACGACATAGACCGCCAGGAACAGCGCCGCCGGCACCGCCAGCCCCAGGTAGTGCGGGATCAGGTAGAGCACCAGCTGCGCGATGGAGCTGGCCGGGCTGCCCGCCCCCGCCAGCAGGTTGAAAAGCCGCAGCAGCCGCTCCAGCAGCAGCGCCGGCAGCACCAGCAGCAGGGTGCCTGCCAGCGGCCGGATCAGGAGCCGCAGCATGTACCGGCTGACCAGCCCGCCCCCGGCCGGCGGCCCGCGGGTGGCCTCCGCCCGGGCGCGCCTCTCCTCGACCGACCCGCTCACGCCGCCGCGGAGGCCCAGCTCTCGCGGAGGCGGCGCAGCAGGCCGTCCCGCACCGCATCCTCCGGCTCCACCGCTTGCCCAAGTGCCGGCGGCCCGGGCCAGCCGGCATCCGGGAAGGCCTGGCCGAGATGCGTCCGCACCCCGTCATAACGGGGGATGACGTGAAAATGGACGTCGGGGTCCACCATCATCAGCATGAGGTAGTTGATCTTCTCATACCCGACGAAGTCCCGGAGCATGGGCTCGAGGCGCGCCACGGCGGCGTGCAGGTCGGCGAAACCCGCGGGACTCACCTCGCCGAAGCGCGTCGCCTCCTCGCGGCAGACGAGGACCAGCGCGCCGAGCGTGACCTGCTGCGGGCGCAGCAGCACGGTCCAGCAGCGCGTTTCGCCGATCAGCGTGGCGGGATAGCCGAACTTGACCAGCGTGGCATTTGGTGTGGCATCCGGTATGGCACTGGGCATGCGCAGACACCTACGCCCTGTCGCCGGAAGACGCCAGACGGACCCCGGCCACCCCATGCTCCGGCCCTTCCCCGGCCTGCCCGGACCCTTGCGGCGCCTGTGGTGCTGCGCCGCGCTGCTGGCATTGCTCGCCGCGCCGCAGCCGGCGGCCGCACGGCCGGAAGACGGCCCCCGCGTCACCGCCTGCACCGCCGCCGATGCGCCGGCCGGCCCGCGCCTGCATGTCGCCGTCACCGGCGCCCGCCGCGTCGCCGGCAACATCACCATCACGGTCTATGGCCCGAAGCCGGAACGCTTCCTGGCCAGCCATGCCTATCTCGCCCGGCAGCGTGTCCCGCTGCGGACGAGTTCGGCGGAAGCCTGCTTCGCCCTGGCCGAGCCCGGCATCTATGCCGTCGCCGTCTATCATGACGAGAACGACGACCATAACTTCAACCGCAGCCTGCTCGGCCTGCCCTCCGAGGGCTACGGCTTCTCCAACGACGCCCCCACCTCCGTCGGCCTGCCGTCCTTCGACAGCGTGCGCTTCACCGTGCCGCCAGGGGAGTCGCGGATGACCATCCGCCTCCGCTACTGACCCGCAGGACCGTGGCGGGCGAGGCCCTGAACATCCCGTCCGCCGCATCCCGAAGCCGCAGCTCGACCGCCACGCGCCACCCTTCCGCCTCGCGCGCGATACGGAGCATCTGCCAGCCGGATGGCCCGCCATGCCCCGCCGCCAGGGCCTGGGGCGTGCCCAGCACCGGGATCGGCCCCCGGGGGCCGGGAACCTCCCCCCGCAGCGGCCGGTGGTGGTGCCCATGCAGCACGAGTTCCGCCCCGTGCCGCGCCAGCACGCGGCACAGCGCCGCCCGGTCCGCCAGGGCCTTCCGCCGCCCCCCGGGGCCGAGCAGCGGCGGGTGGTGGATCATCACGATCCGGAACAACCCCTCGCGCCCCGCCACCTCCAGCAGCCCGGGCAGCGCCGCGAGCTGTGCCGCGCCCAGCCGTCCCGCCGCCGAACCCGGCCGGGTCGGCACCGCCGAGGAAAGCCCGATCAGCGCGACCGCCCCGCGCCGCCGCAGAAAGGGAAAGGGCGCGCCGCCCGCCTCCCCGGACATCCAGGGCGACCAGAGCCCGGTCCCATCCGCCCATGGCAGGGCCACGGTGGCGTCGTGGTTGCCCGGCACCACGGTGACCCCTTCCGACGGGCCGAGTGCCGCCAGCCAGTCCCGCGCGGCCGCGAATTCCCCCGGCAGGCCCAGGTTCGTCAGGTCTCCCGTGATGGCCAGGTGGTCCGCCCCGGCTGCCACGATATCGGCCAGCAGGGCTGCGGCGGACACGGCCCGGCGCCGCTTGCGCCGCCAGGCGAAATAGGCGAGCAAGCGCTTCCCCGCGAGCTGCGAGAGCGGGTGGATCGCCCCGGAGGGTACAGGCAGGTGCAGGTCGGACAGGTGCGCGAGGCTGAAGGACATGGTGCGGCGCAGTCTCGCCCGTCCCCCGCCCCGGCGCCAGCGGCCCGCTGGCTGGGGGAATCCCCCGTGCCCGTCTGGAGCATGCCGGGCTCCGAACTGCTCCGCCGGGCCCTTCTCCGCGCCGGCACCGCCGACGCCGCCCCCTGGACCGGCACGGCCCCGCAGGCGCCGCTGCTGCTGCTGCGTGCCGATCACGTCTATGACGCCTCGCTGGTCGCGGGGCTGGCGCGCCGCCCCGGCACGCTTCTTTGCCGGCCGGAGGACGGGCTGCCGGTGGCGGCCCACCTGACGGACACGGCCCTGGCCGCTTCCGTGGCCGCCGCGCTCCTGGCCGGCCGCCCCGCCGGCGACCCCGCCTTCGCGGGCCTCCTGCCCGCGCGCCCCGCCGATCTCGCGGATCTCTACAACAAGGCCCTGCGCAAGCGTGCCAACCCCTATCTCCTCCGCCTCGATGCCGGGACGCGGCGCGCGGTGGAATGGGAGATGTTCGGCGGCTCCTACAAGGGCGTCACCGATGCCATCACCAAGCATGTCTGGCCCCGCCCGGCCTTCCAGGTGGTGCGCGGCTGCGCCGCCCTCGGCATCACGCCCAACCAGGTCACCTTCGCCAGCCTGCTCCTGGTCTTCGTCGCCCTCTGGCTCTTCGCCACGGGCGCCTGGCTGCCCGGACTGCTCGCCGCCTGGGTGATGACCTTCCTCGACACGGTGGACGGCAAGCTGGCACGGGTGACGCTCACCTCCACGCCGCTCGGCAACGTCTTCGACCATGCCATCGACCTGATCCACCCGCCCTTCTGGTGGCTGGCCTGGATCTACGGACTTTCCGCCGTGGGAATGCCCCTCGCGCATCCGGCGGCGGTCGGCGCCATCGTCTTCGGCGGCTATGTCCTCCAGCGTTTGCAGGAGGGCCTCTTCCTCGCCCTCTACAAGATGGAGATCCATGTCTGGCGGCGCTTCGACAGCTTCTTCCGCCTCTGGATCGCGCGCCGGAACCCGAACCTGCTGATCCTCAGCCTCTTCACCCTGTTCGGCCGCCCGGACTGGGGCATGCTCGCCGTCGCCGCCTGGACCGTGTTCGGCTGCCTGGAACAGGTCGTCGTCACCCTCCAGGCCGGGCTGGCGCGCCGCCGGGGGCCGCTGCGCTCCTGGCTCGAGGGATGAGCGGCGCGGGGCGCATCGGCCTCATCACCAACCCCCGCAGCCGGGCCCTCCGCGAAGGCCGCTTTCCCCTGGCGGAGGCCGCCGCCGGCCTGCCGAGCGCCGCCCCCGCCACCCCCGCCGAGCTCCGCGCCGCCCTGGCGGATTTCGCCGACCGGGGCGTGGACCTGCTGGCCGTCCAGGGCGGCGACGGCACGTTGCGGGAAGTGCTTTCCGCCCTGCCGCAAACCTTTGGCGCGACGCCCCCCGCCATCGCCCTGCTGGCCACCGGCAAGACCAACCTCGCCGCCCGTGTCGTCGGGGCGCCCGGGCCGGGGGAGGAGGGCCTCGCCGCCCTGCGCCGCGCCGCCGCTTCCGGCACACTCCGCCACCACCGGCTTCCCGTGCTGGAAGTCCACCGCCCCGGCCTGGACGACGCGCCGATGCGCGGCCTCCTGTTCGGCGCCGGCGCCTTCACCGCTGCCAAGACGATGGCCGACAAGGGGCTGCACGGGCGCGGCATCCATGACCGGCTGGCCGTCTTCCTGGCCCTGGCCGGGACTGCCCTGCGCAGCATCGTCCAGCGCGACCACGCCCTGCGCGCCGGGTCGCCGATGGCCCTGTCGGTGGATGGCCGGCCCAACCCGGAAGGCCGCCGCTTCCTCGTGCTCGCCACGCCGCTGGACCGGCTGATGCTCGGCTTCTGGCCCTTCTCGGGCGAAGGGGCGGGGCCGCTGCACTGGCTGGATGTGGCGGCCCCGCCACGCCGCCTGGCCGCCGCCGTCTGGGCCGCCCGCCAGGGCCGGCAGCGCCCCTGGATGCCGGCCGCCGGCTATGCCAGCGGCCGCGCCGGCCGCCTCGCCCTGCGCCTCGACACGCCCTTCGTGCTGGATGGCGAGGTCTTCGAGCCCGGCCCGCAGGGGCTCGTCCTCACCGCCCCCGCCACCGCCACCTTCGCCATGCCATGACCCCGCCGGACAGCCTGTCCGCCCTGGTCGCGGCGGAACTGGCCTTCCCGCCGGACCCCAATCCCGCCATGCGCGCCGCGCGCCACCTGGGGGAGGATATCGTCGCCCGGCACGGGGATGCGGTGGCGGCGGTGCTGTTCTACGGCTCCTGCCGCCGGACCGGGGAAACGGCGGGGCTGCTCGACCTCTACGTGCTCACGACGGGAAACCTCGCCTTCCACCGGCGCCGGCTCCCCGCGCTCCTCAACGCCGTCCTGCCGCCGCAGGTCCTCCACTGGCGCTGCGACGGTCCCGGGGGGCCCCTCCGGGCCAAGGTCGCGGTCATGACCCTCAGGGCCTTCGAGCGGCGGATGCGGCCGGCCTCGATCGACACCACCCTCTGGGCCCGCTTCTGCCAGCCCGCCACCCTCGTCCATGCCCGCGACGAACCGGCCCGCCGGCGCACCGAAGCCGCCACCGCCCGGGCGGTGGAAACCGCCGTCACCTGGGCCCTGCGCCTGGACGCGCCCACCGGCCCGCCCGCGGCGCTCTGGCGCCATCTCTTTGCCAGTACCTACGGCGCCGAGCTGCGGGCCGAGCGTGGCAACCGTCCCGACAGCATCGTCGCCACCGCCCCCGCCTGGTTCGCGGCCGTCCTGCCCGCGGCCCTGAGCCGCATCGGCCGGCACCCTTCCGGAAACTGGCGCTTCGCCTGGGCCCTGCGCCGCCTGTGTGGGAAGGCGCTGAACATCGCCCGGCTCGTCAAGGCCGCCTTCACCTTCGATGGCGGGCCGGACTACCTCGCCGACAAGATCGCCCGGCATTCGGGCATGCCCGTGGAACTCACCCCCTGGCAGCGCCGGCATCCCATTCTGGCGGCTCCCCTGCTGCTGTGGCGCCTGCGCCGGCGGGGCGCCGTCCGCTGAGCCCTGCCTGGGGGAGCTTCCCGTAGAGCACGCGGTGGCCTTTGCCGATCCGCACGCTGCGCACCGGCCGGTAGGCCGTGGCCAGGGTTTCCCGCAGCAGCCGCTGCGCCTCCGGGTTGATCCGTCCCCGGGCGATGTCCGTCGTCACGATATAGTCCGGCCGGGACGCCAGGACGCGCCTCAGCTCCGCCTCCTGATCGACCCCGATCCCGCCGGCCTCCCGCAGGTCGCTCAGATGGGTCGGGAAGGCATAGGGCGTCGACAGCGGGCTCTGGGCCAGCAGGTAGAGCACCGCTTCCCCGTCGAAGACATAGAGCGTCGCCCCCGGCCGCATCGCCGCCGCCAGCGCCCGCACCTGGCTGCCATCGCCGCGCGAGCGGAGGTGCAGCACCCCCGGAACCGCCGTGGCGACCGCGCCCGACAGAAGCAGCGCCGCCGCGGCCGTCACCTTCCAGACCCGCGCCTCCGGCCGGCCCAGCAAGGGCGCGGCCGCCACGGAAAGCGGCAGGAGCAGGGGCAGGGCATAGTGGTTGTAGTAGGTCCCGAAAGCCAGCACGCCCGCCACCGCCACCAGGGCCCAGCCCGTCACGAACCCCACCGCGCGCCGGAGTTCCGCCGCGCCCGCCGAGTGCCGCCAGGACAGCCGCAGGCCCATCACGGCGCAAAGGCTGAGCGGCAGCAGCAGTGCCGCCATCGCCAGCAGCCGGGGCAGCGGGGAGCCCAGCACCGCCGTGTCGCGCTCGAAGACCGAGAGGAAGTTGGCGAAGAGGAAGGGCTGCGCCTGCCCCATGGCTGCATAGGCGGCAAGGGCCGCCGCCGTGGGCAGTAGCGCGCAGCCGACCCAGGCCAGGGCGACGGGAAGGAGCTTTCCCGGCCCGGTCCGCGCCCGCCACCCCGCCCAGAGCAGCGCGCAGCCGAAGAACATCCCCTCGAAGATGGCGGTGTACTTCACCTGCATCGCCAGCCCGGTGAGGAGCATCGCCGCCGCCCCCAGCCCGAACAGCCGCGCGAAGGACACCGGGTATGCGACGGCGCGCAGCGTCGTCCAGGCGGCGGCCGCGACGAAGAGGTTGTAGAAGACCGGTGCCTGCCCGCCTTCGCCTCCGAAGGCCCCGAGCCAGAGCAGGTAGGCCATGCCGGCGAACAGCCCGCCCCGGCGGGAGCCCAGCTCCGCCCCCAGCCGCGCGACGAGGAAGGCGGTCGCCGTGGCGAAAAGCGTCGCCACCAGCTGGTACTGGACGATCCCCTCGCCGCCCAGGGCGCGGATCGCCGCGTAGATCAGGAACAGCCCGACGGGCTTGCGGTCCCAGATGTCGAGATAGGGCAGGGCGCCGTGCAGCATCCGGTCGCCGACCAGCAGGTAGAACTGCTCGTCGCTTTCCAGCACCGGATTGCCGAAGAAGAAGCCGCGTGCCAGCAGGGCCACGGCCAGCAGCAGAAGCACGGCCCGCAGATCGGGCCAGGTCCGGGCCACGAGGCCCGGGGCCGGACCCCGGGCCAGCCCTGGCTCCGACAGCAGCGCCGGGCGCACTACTCCGCCGCCAGCGGCGTGCCGAGCTGCCCCAGCGCATGGGCCGTGCGGATGATCGCCGCCAGGGCGCCGTCGATCTGCTCCGGCGTCAGCGCCGCGCTCACGCTCATCCGCAGCAGCGGCTTGCCACCCGGCGTCGCCGGGCCGAGCGCGAGGTTGGTATAGACCCCCTCCGCCAGCAGCCGGTTCCAGAAGACGACCGCCGCTTCCCGGTCCGGCATCATGAGGGACACGATCGGGCTCGGCATGGCGCCTACCGCAAGGCCCCCCGCCGCCAGGCCCGCATGCAGGCGCAGCCCGTTCCGCCGCAGCGCCGCGCGCAGCTCGGGCCGCGCCTCGACGGCCTCGATCGCCCGGGTCACCGAGGCGGCGATGGAGGGCGGCAGGGAGGCGGTGAACATGTAGGGCCGCGCCGAGAGCCGCAGCGCGTCGAAGCCCTCATGGTCCGAGGCCAGGAAGCCGCCGATCGCGCCCAGGCTCTTGCTGAAGGTTCCGACAACGAAATCGACCTCCGCCTCCACGCCCTCGGCCTCCGCCAGCCCGCGGCCGTTCTCGCCCAGCACGCCAAGGGAGTGCGCCTCGTCCAGCAGCAGCCAGGCCCCGGCCTCGCGCTTGACCTCGATGATCTCCCGCAGCGGCGCGGTGTCGCCCAGCATGCTGTAGATGCCCTCGACCACGATCAGCTTCTCCCCGGGCTGGGAGGAGAGCAGCCGGAGGCGCCGCCGCAGGTCGTCGGGGTCGTTGTGGCGGAAGCGGGTCACCTGGGCGCTGCCCAGCCGTGCCCCGTCATAGAGGCTGGCATGGCTGTCCGCGTCGAGCAGCAGGTGGTCGCCCCGCCCCGCCAGCGTCGAAAGCGCGCCGAGATTGGCCTGGTAGCCCGTGGTGAAGACCATGGCCGACCGGCGCTTCAGGAAGGCGGCCAGGCGCGCCTCCAGCGCCGCGTGCTCCCCATAGGTGCCGTTGGCGATGCGCGAGCCCGTGGTGCCGGTCCCCTGTTCCCGCGTCGCGGAAACGGCGGCCTCGATGCAATCGGGGTCAAGGGTCAGGCCGAGATAGTTGTTGGTTCCCAGCAGCAGGATGCGCCGCCCATCCAGCATGGCCTCGGTGGCGGACAGCACGGCGTCGAAGGTGACGCCGAAGGGACTGCGGCCGGCGGCGGACACGGCCGCGTGCTCTTCGTGCAACGCACGGAACTTGGACAGCACGGTCAGGAGGCCAGGCTGGGATCGCTGGTCACGACCCGGACGAGGTCGCCGATGGTCTCTATCTCCGTCATCCGGTCCATCGGGATGATGATGTCCAGACGGGTCTCCAGCACCATGATGAAATCGACGGCACCCACGGAGTCGAAATTCAGGTCCTTGAGGATGTTCGTGTCCATGGTGACGGGGCCTGTCAGCTTCCCCGTCTCTTCCAAGGCCGCGGTGATTTCCCGTAGGGCGGCCCGCTCATCCAGCATATCGTCTAATCCCTGTTCCCCAGCCTTCCCCCAGGCCCGGGACCGACTAACCCGTTCATGAAGTTTAATGCAAGTTTCGTTCTCCGGGGCTTTCGGATGTCACGGAGAGCCATTGCGCGGCCGGCATGGCCTGTCCGGCCAGCAGCAGCAGGGCCGACAGGACGGAGGCCAGCCCGGCCCCCGGCAGCCCGAAAGCCGCCAGTCCGCCCAGCGCCAGGGGCACATAGACCGCGGTGGCGAAGGCGCGCAGGCGCAGCGCCAGCCCGTGCCGTTGCACCGAAACCAGCAGGGGCTCCAGCGCGAAGCCGGCGAAGCTGATGGAGGCGGCGATGGCCAGGAGCAACATCACGTGATAGGCGCCGGCCGCGCCCGGCCCGCCCACGAAGCGGAGCAGCCATTCCCCCAGCGCGGCCAGAACCAGCAGGAACAGCGCGGCCAGGAGGGTGGACAGGGCGAGTCCCCGCAGCAGCAGCCGGCGCAGCGCATCCCGGTCCCTTGCCGCCGCCAGCCGGGCCAGCTCCGGATACAGGGCCGGGGTGAGGAAGCGGCTCGGCTTGAGCGCGGCCTCCCCGATCTGCCGCGCCAGGGCGAAGAGCGCCGCCTCGGCAGGGCCGAGCATCCAGCCCACGCAGAGCGTGGCCAGATGCGTCGAGCCGAGGGAAAGCGTGGTCATCAGGTTCGTGGACCAGGCGAAGCCCCAGATGCCGGGATGCGCTTCCGCCGCGCCCAGGCGGGGGAGGCCTGTCCTTTGCAGCAGGCCACGGCGCGACACCTCCCCCCAGGCCGCCGCCATCAGCACGATCCCGCCCAGCACCGTCGCCAGGTACCAGGCGGCGAGGAAGCCCGGCAGCCCGGCCCCGCAGGCCGCCGCCAGCGCCGCGCCCAGCAGCCGGAACCCGGCCCCCATGGCATCCCGCCGCGCCAGCAGGTCGAAGCGGTCGAAGAGGCGCAGCAGCCCGATCGGCGTGGCGGTGACCATGAAGGCCGTGCTGGTGGCGTAGAGGGCCGCCAGCGGCACCACCTCCGGCGGCCAGCCGAAGGAGGGTCCCAGGAACCAGGCCGCCAGGGCGCAGGCGAGGCTGCCCACCACCCCGGAGCCGAGATCCAGCCCCAGCGTGAAGCGCAGCAGCGCCTGGAAAGCCGGGCGCCGCTCCGGTCCCAGGCTGTCCGTGCCATAGCGCAGCACGGCCTGCCAGGACTGGAACTTCACCAGCGAGGAGGCGGTCTGGGCGAAGCCGTGCACCAGCACCAGCACACCCATCCCCGCCGGGCCGAGGCTCCGCATGGCGAGGCCGAAGGCGGCGAGGTTCAGCAGCGCCGTCGCCGCCTTGCCCCCGAGCACCAGCCCGGCATTCCGCAGGATGCGGCGGAACAGCGCGTCGGCGGTGGCCGCGCTGGCCGCCCGGCTCATGGCCGGGTCTCCGCCAGATGTGCCAGGATGTGGGCCGCCCGCGCGTCCCAGGTATAGGTCTCCAGCAGGACCGCCCGCGCCCGCGCGCCCAGCGCGGCCGCCCGCGCCGGATCGGCCAGCAAGGCCCGCGCCGCCGCCGCCCAGGCCGCCACATCCCCCGGCGGCAGCAGGAGCGCCGTCCCGCCATCCGCCAGGATCTCCCGCAGCGCCGGGATGTCGGAGACGAGGATCGGCTTTCCCGCCGCCATGTACTCGAAGAGCTTGAGCGGCGACATCCAGCGCCCGATCTCCCGCCCCGCCGCAGAGGCCACGCTGGGCGAGGGCGGCGCCAGCAGCAGGTCGAAGCGTGCCAGGCAGGCCGGCACCCGGGCGTGCGGCACATGGCCATGCAGGTGCAGGTTCGCCTGCCCCGCGCAACGTTGCCGCCAGATGGCGAGGTCCCGCTCCGTCCCCCCCACCACATGCAGGTCGCATCCGGGCAGGGCCTCGGCCAGCGCCGCCACCATCTCCATGCCCTTGCCGGGATAGAGGTGCCCGACATAGCCCAGTTGCGGCACGCCCGGCCGGCCCGGCCAGGGTCCGGGCAGCGGGCCGGGGTCCGTCACGGGGTCGGCGCCATCATGCGCCACCATCACCGGGCGCCCGCGCAGCGCCGGCACCCGGGCGGCATAATCCTCCGCGAGGCTGCGGGAGATCGCGACCATCAGCGCCATCCGGCGGTGCCGGAACAGCCAGGATTCCGCCACGCGCCGGGCGCGCCGCAGCGGCAGCGCATGCGCCTCATACACGAAGGGTGCCCGGCTCCGCGCGACCGCCGCCGCCAGCGCATAGGCATGGCGTCCGTAGAGCAGGTCCGGCGCCGGGCGCGCCGCCATCTCCCGCGCCGCCAGCACCGGATAGAGCAGGTTCTTCGCCAGCGGCAGGTGCGGCGGCGCCCGCAGCACCATCTCGAAGCAGGGGGCCATCCCGAAGGCCCCGAAGACCGCCGCCGCATCCGCCTGCCGCCCGCGCGCGTAGAGCGTCACCTCATGCCCGGCGGCGGCGAGGGCGCGGCACATGCTCATCACGTTGACGGCGCTGGCGACACGGGAGGGCAGGGCCGTGCCCGCGACATAGGCTATGCGCATGGGACGGCCTTGCCGGCATTCCGGCCCGGGGCCATCTTCCGCGCCCCCGGGAAGAGCGCATGGGCGAGACGGACAGCACGAAGGCCCCAAGGGTGCACGAAGGTGCGCACCAAGGATTCCTGGTCTGGGCCCTGCTCGGCCCCCGCACCGGCGACAACAACCAGGTGCTCGCCCTGGCCGAGGCCGTGGCCGCCGCCTGTGGCGGCGTGGTGGAGGCGATCCCCCTGCGCCACAACCTGCTCCGCCTGCTGCCCACCCGCTTCGGCGGCATCGGCCCGGCCAGCCTCGACCGGGCCTCCCGCGCGAGGCTGGCCCCGCCCTGGCCGGACCTCGTGATCGGCGTCGGGCGCCGCAGCGTGCCCGCCGCGCGCTGGGTCCGCGCAAGCTCCGGAGGCCGCACGCGGATCGTGCAGATTGGCCGGCCACGCTGCCATCCCGGCCGCTTCGATCTCGTGTTGACCACGCCGCAATACGGCGTGCCGCCCGGCCCCGCGGTGCTGGAGCAGCCGCTCTCCCTGACGCGCCAGACCCCGGAGAAGCTGGCCGCGGCGGCGGTGGCCTGGGGGGGCGAGCTGGAACGGTTCCCGGCGCCGCGCCGCGCCCTGCTCCTGGGCGGGCCGTCCTGGCCCTGGCGACTGCATCCGGAGGAAGTGGAAAGCGCCTGCCACGCGCTGCTCGCCCGGGCCCGGGACGAGGGCGGCAGTGTCCTGGCCATCGCCAGCCGCCGCACGCCCGCCGCCCTGGCCGGGCGCCTGCGCCGCATCCTGGCCGGGGCGCCGGTGCCCGCCGCATTGCTGGAAGGCGCGGGCGAGCGGAACCCCTATCCCGGCCTGCTGGCCCTGGCCGACGAGTTCGCCGTGACCGCCGACAGCGTCGCCATGGCCTCGGAAACGGTGGCGACCGGAAGGCCCGTCACCCTCATTCCCGTGCGGGCGAACCATCCTGGCGGCGCCTGGCTCCGCGCCATGCGCGCCCTGCGGCTGGCGGATGCCGGGCAGGCGGCCCCGCCCTGGCTGCGTATCCCCGGCCGGGCCTGGGGCGGGCTGGT
This sequence comes from Roseomonas sp. FDAARGOS_362, assembly GCF_002754815.1. Taxonomy (GTDB): domain Bacteria; phylum Pseudomonadota; class Alphaproteobacteria; order Acetobacterales; family Acetobacteraceae; genus Roseomonas; species Roseomonas mucosa. The sequence continues at coordinate 365,664 of NZ_CP024582.1, forward strand.
GCGGCGCGGCTGGGCCGGCTGGCCGCGCGACCTGTGGTTCTTCTGGCAGGGTCTGGAGCATCACCGGCTCACGGAAGGAAGATCCCCGCCGCCGCCTGTGGCCGCGGCGGCGGTGGAGCGCATCAGGCCGCTGCTGCCGGCAGGGGCCGGGGGAACTGGCCCCGGCAGCGATCCGCGAGCGCCAGGGCATCCGGGCGGATATGCTTCTCCCTGATCCCGTGCTCCACCTCCGTGCGGGTGACCGATCCCTCGTCCAGGCATTCCGCCAGCATGGCGAAGAAGAAGGCCTCCTGCCGCTTGTCCGGATGCGGCTTGTAGCGGGCCTGGGAGGTCCAGAGCCGCAGGATGGGCCGCACCACCGCCGCCGGGATCGGCCCGAAGCCGCGCTCGCGCAGGGTGAAGTCCACCTTCAGCCCCGTCTTCCAGGGCTGCGTCCGCCGCTTGGTAGTATGCAGCAGCCGCGTGTCGGGGCCCATCCGGTCGAAATCGTTCCAGACCGTCTCCAGCAGCCCGATGGTCTCGCGCTTCTCCCGCCGCAGCTCGATCATCTCCACATAGTCCAGCCGCTTCGCGAAGAGGTCCTCCAGCATCGGCCCGAAGCGCCAGTGCGGCAGCAGCGCGCAGTCCAGCAGCATCACGCTGGTGGCGAGATAGTCCGGCGCGCCGTTGTGCCCGGGCCGCGCCCGGCACCATATGGCCTTGCCCTCGCGGTCACGGGCGAAGAGCTCGCCCACATCGCCCACCGCGAAGACGTCGGGGTCCACCACCAGCGCCACGCCCCGGTGCCCCATGGCATCGGGCACGGCGAAGCGGAGAGGGGTAAAGGATTGCAGGTCATCCATACGCCAGGTGCGGCTGTGCCCGGCGCGGAGGAAGCTCCGCCCCTCGGCGGCACGGAGCGGGGCGGAATGCTCCGCCTCCAGCAGCCGCACCTCGAAGCCGTCGGGCTGCCGGGCGTTGCGGCGAAAGGAATGCGCCGAGACCAGCGCCCCAAGCCGCTGCTTGGCGTTGGTGTGGATGAAGACGACCGGACGGCCGGTCGCATGGTCGGAAGGCGTGGCGGACTGGGTCATCCGTTCCTCCGTGGCCGCCGCGCGGCCACGCTGGTGCTGCTGATATTGCCCCTGCTGGCGGGTTGCGCCGGGGAGGGGGCGGCGCCGCAGAGTCCGGCCGCGCCGGAGGCATTGGCACGGTTCAACGGCCTGTACCAGGGCCAGCAGATCCCGGTCGGCACGGCGGCGAACTGCCGCAAGGAGCCCCACACCGTCTGGTTCCGCATCCGGGACGGGCTGGTGGAACTGCGGACCTCGCGCCATCGCCATTCCGCCGTGCAGCGTCCCGTCATGACAGGCACCGTGACACCGCATGGCGAGATCGCGCTGGACCGCGACGGATCGGAGCGCCGGGCCGCGGGGCGGATCGCCGGCGACCGGCTGAGCGCGGCGGAAATCCCCACCGTCAATGCCGCGCAGACGGGGGACGGTTGCAGCTATCGCTACGAGGCGGCGCGCATGGGCGGCGGGGCGTCATAGGGGCCGGCCCGGGTTCAGCCCGGCGCCGGGGCGAGGCCGAGGCTGGCCCACCAGGCCAGCGTGTCCCGCACCCCCTCCTCGAAGCCGATGCGGGGTGCCCAGACCGCTTCCGGCAGTTGCCGCTCCGCACCGGAGCCCCAGTCCCGGTGCAGGATCTCCCGCGCCTTGCCGAGGCCGAAGAGCCCGCTGCGCCCGGTCAGCCGGGCCCAGCCATCCGCCGCCACACCCGCCGCCAGCATGGCCGCGTCCGGCACCTCCAGGAAGCGCGGCCGTTGCCGCAGCCCCTGTGCCAAGCCGCGCAGCAACTCGCGCCAGCCATAGCCCTCGCGCCGCGCATCCGTGACCTCGAAGGTGCCGCCCCAGGGAGTAGCCAAGGGGCCGGAGCGGCAGAGGGCCGCGACGGCCGCCGCGACGTCCCGCGCATGCACCATGGCGATCCGCGGCTCCGGCGCGCGCGGCACGGGCACGATGGCGGAGTTCGCCAGACGGCGCAGCAGCAGCCCTTCCAGGTCCCCCGGCCCATAGATCACCGAGGGGCGCAGCACCACCCAGCGCCCCGCCGGCCCCAGGGCCGCCACGGCCGCCCGCTCCCCCGCCCGCTTGCTGGCGGCATAGGGGGACAGGTGCGGCTCCCGCGCCGCCAGGGAGGACACCAGCACGCAGCGCGCCTCGGGTGCCGCCCGGACGACCGCTTCCGCCAGGCGTGCGCTGCCATCCCGGTTCACGGCCAGGAACTCGGCGGGTCCGTGCGCCTTGGTCAGCCCGGCCAGATGCACCACCGCCTGGGCACCGGATACCAGCCGGCACAGGGCCGCCGCATCGGCGAGATCCCCGCGCAGGGGCTCCGCCGGCAGCCCCTCGGCACCGCATTCGCGCCGGACCAGCACCCGCACCCGCCAGCCCTGCGCCGCCAGCGCCGCGACCACATGGCGCCCCAGGAAGCCGGTTCCGCCCGTGACGGCGGCCAGCGGGGCGTCGGTCATTCCGGCAGGGCCGCCAGCGCGCTGGCCCCCGCCGTGAAGCGCCCGGCCAGGTAGCGGCGGCGCGCCAGGGTGCGGCTGAGCTTGCCCGAGGAGGTGCGCGGCAGCGTACCCGGCGACACCAGCACGATCCGGGCCTCGACCCCGTGGCGGGCGCGCAGCATGCCGGCCGCCTCGGTGGCCAGCCGCTCACGCTCCCCGCTGTCCGGGGCGCCGCGCGCCTCGATCAGCATCACCACCTGCTCCGCGCCGTCCTCCTCCACCGAGAAGGCCGCGGCGTCGCCGCTGCGCGCCGTGGGGATCGACTGCTCCACGGACCATTCCAGGTCCTGCGGCCAGACATTGCGGCCGTTGACGATGATCAGGTCCTTGGCGCGGCCGGTGATCACCACCTGTCCGTTCAGGCGGTAGCCGAGGTCGCCCGTGTCGAGCCAGCCATCCGCCGAAAGCACGGCGGTGCTTTCCTCGGGCCGCTCGTCATAGCCTTGCATCAGCCCCGGACCGCGCACCAGGATGCGCCCCACCTGCCGTTCGGGCAGCGCGGCGCCGGTGGCGTCGCGGATCTCCAGCTCGGTGCCCGGAACCGGGGGGCCGCACAAGGCGAATTCCCGCAGCCGCGACCCGTCGCCGGGGGGCATGGCGGCGCCCTCCCGCTCCAGCCGGTCGAGGTCCACCATGTCCGTCGCCAGCCCCTTGCCCAGGGGTGCGAAGCTGATGGCGAGGGTCGCCTCGGCCATGCCGTAGCTGGGCACGAAGGCTTCCGCGCGGAAGCCATCCGGCGCGAAGGTCTCGGCGAAGCGTGCCAGCACGTGCGGCCGGATCATGTCCCCGCCGATGCCCGCGGCGCGCCAGGAGGAAAGGTCGAGGGCCGGGCCCTTGGCCGGGTCCGGGCGCCCCCGCCGGGTGCAGAGCTCGTAGCCGAAGCTGGGGCTGTAGGAGAGGGTGGCGCGGTTGGCGGAGATCAGCCTCAGCCAGAGCTGCGGCCGCCGCGCGAATTCCTGCGGCGAGAGGTAATCCACCGTCACCTGCCCGGCGAGGGGCGCCAGCATGAAGCCCACCAGGCCCATGTCATGGTAGAGCGGCAGCCAGGACACCGCCCGGTCCTCCTCGCCCACCTGCAGCCCGTGCCGGAGGATGGCGCGGATGTTCTCCATCAGCGCCCGCTGCGTAACGGCCACCCCCATGGGGAAGCGCGTGCTGCCCGAGGAGAACTGGAGATAGGCGATCTCGTCCTCGCCCAGCGGAACCGGGTCGGCCGCGCTTTCCGGGGTCGAGGCCAGCCCCGCCACGGTTCCGAAGACCGTCAGCCCGGCCTCGGCGGCAAAGGGTGCCAGCCAGGGCTGCAGGGCCTCCGGCACGAAGAGCGCCGAGGCGCGGGCCGCCAGGGTCAGCCGGGAAACATGCTCGATATAGGTCTGGCGCCCGCCGAAGGCGACCGGCAGGGGCAGGAGCAACGGCACCAGGCCCGCATACTGGCAGGCCAGGAAGGCCTCCACCACATCGGGCCGTGTCTCGGCGACGATGGCCACGCGGCTTCCGCGCTCCAGCCCAGCGCCGATCAGCTGCCTTGCCAGGCGGCGCGCCGTTTCGCGCAACTCGCGGTAGGACAGGGCCCTGACCAGTTCACCCCGGCCATCATGGAAATTCAGGCCCGTTTCCCCACCGGCGGCGTAGTCCAGGGCATCGGGCAGGGTGGCAAAGGACCCCAGGCGTCGGGGAAGCGAATTCCGCGTCGGGAGCATGATCACCTCGGCGTCACCCGGCCAGGGCCGGGGTGGGCGTGGCCCAGGAGCGGACAAGCGCCTCCGCCTCGGCGAGATCGTCCGGATAGTCCACCTCGCCCCAGCTGAGGCCCTCGATGGAGGTCACCCGGACCTGTCCCGTCTGCGCGAGGGCATGGATGACGGAGAGATACCAGCGGCGCAGCCCTTCCGGCTGGCGCAGTGCCGTTTCCAGCCCATCGGCGAAGAGCGCGCCGCCCGTGCCCTGGAAACGCAGCATGCCGATGGACTCGCCATTCGTTTCGGACGGCAACAGGGTCTTGCCGATGGCGCGGAGGATCGCCCCATCCGCCGAAACCTTCATGTCGTCGGCGTCATAGGCGGACTTGCGGTCGATGGTGACGGTGATGTCTGCGGCGGGGGCTGCCAGCAGGTGGCGCAACACCGCGGGCTCGAACAAGGTGTCGCCATTCAGCAGCACCGTGTCGGCCGCCCGCAGCAGGTCACGGACCAGGAAGCAGCTGCCGATGTTCTCGGCGACGCCGAAGAAAGGATTGAAGAGGGTCCGGACCGTCAGGCCCGCGGGCGTGATGCCGGGCAGCGCCGCCTCGATGGCCTCGGCCCGGAACCCCGTGACGAGCGTGACCTCCCGAATCCCGGACCTGGCCAGTCCCAGAAGCTGCCAGCCAAGGATGGGTCTGCCACCCACGGAAAGGAGACATTTCGGGGTCTGCTCCGTAAACGGCAGGAGACGACGCCCCTGGCCAGCACACAAGACGATGGCCTTCAATGTTCACATCCCATGATTGACGTCGGTGTATGTAAGCTATCGCCTCCCGATGTAACACCCTTCTTTGACACGGCCATGCCCAGGGCACGGGGCTGTGCCCCGGCCGCACATGTCCGTCGGCCGTGGTTCCGGGCACGGTGCTTGCTGATACGGGGGGGACGAGATCGCCGGGGGTGGGGACGCCCTCCGGGCGATGGCCCCGCGCCGCCTCAGGCGGCGAGGTCCTGCCGGAAGGTTTCCACGCGGAGCCCGTCCGCCTGGTCGAACAGATGGGCGAGGCGGGTGTCCCAGTGGATGGGGAGGACCTCGCCGGGCGCGACCTGGATGCGCTCGCGGAAGCTGCCCATGAAGCGGTGTTCCCCCAGCCGCCCGAAGACCTGCGTTTCCGAGCCCGTGGGCTCCATCACATCCACCACCATCGGCAGCCCGCCCTCTCCGACCAGAAGGTGCTCGGGCCGTATCCCATAGGTCACGCGGCGGCTCGGCGCGACCGGCGAGCCCGCGGGCAGCGGCAGGACCATCCCGTCGCCGAGCTGCACGCCGCCCTCCACGGCGGTGCCGGGCAGGAGGTTCATGGCGGGCGAACCGATGAAGCTGGCCACGAAGACATTCGCCGGGCGGTCGTAGAGTTCCAGGGGCGCACCGATCTGCTCCACGCGCCCGTCCTGCATCACCACGATCTGGTCGGCCATGGTCATGGCCTCGATCTGGTCATGGGTCACATAGATCATCGTGGTGCGCAACCTCTGGTGGAGAGCCTTGATCTCCGTGCGCATCTGGACGCGCAGCTTGGCATCCAGATTCGACAGCGGCTCGTCGAACAGGAAGACCGCCGGGTCGCGCACGATGGCCCGGCCCATGGCGACACGCTGCCGCTGCCCGCCCGAGAGATGGCGCGGCAGGCGGTCGAGCAGCCTGGACAGGCCGAGGATCTCCGCCGCGGGCCGCACCTTCCGGAGGATCTCCTCTGGCCTCGCCTTCTTCAGCTTCAGGGCGAAGGCCATGTTCTCGGCCACCGTCATGTGCGGATAGAGCGCGTAGTTCTGGAACACCATCGCGATGTCGCGATCCTTGGGCGGCACGTCGTTCACCACGCGCGGGCCGATGCTGATCGTGCCGCCCGTGATGGTCTCCAGCCCGGCGATCATGCGCAGCAGAGTGGACTTGCCGCAGCCCGACGGGCCGACGAGGACGACGAAGGCGCCGTCGGGGATGTCGATGGACACCCCGTGCATCACCGCATGGGCGCCATAGGCCTTGCGGACATTGCTGATGGTGACGGATGCCATTTCCGGTCGCTCTCCTTTTTCGTGTTCAGTGCCCGGCGATGACGCCCTTGCGCAGCAGAAAGCAGCCATAGGGACGGGCATCGCCGACCTGAACCACGGCGAAGCCCCTGCGGGCGGCGTCGTAGAAGGCGAAGCGCTCCAGCCCCTGCATGGTCAGCCCCGGCACCGCCCGTTCCAGCTCCGCCTGGACCTCGCGCTGGATGGGCGGAACCTCGCCGGGGGCGCCCACCACCTCCATACGCCGGACCGGGCCGGGCTCGAAATCGTCGATCGGCAGCAGGGTCAGGATCGCCGCCGCGACTTCGGCCATGCGCAGGCCCGGCAGGATGACGAGGCGGCCCGATGCGGTGGACCGCGCAATGGCCGCGGCGGGATGGTTGGCATCCACCAGGACCAAGTCGTCGCCATGGCCCATCGAGGCCAGGACCCAGAGCAGGTCCGGCGTCAGGAGGGGATGGATGGTCTTCAGCATGGCTTGCGCCCCCGCTTGCCGAGATAGGTCCGTGCCGCATTGCCGCCGAGGATGGCCGCCCGGTCATCCGCCGGCAGGGAGGCGAGGAGCGCGGCCGTGGCCTCCCACCAGCCGGAATAGGTTCCCGCCAGGCGCAGCACGGGCCAGTCGCTGCCCCAGATCACGCGCCGCGGCCCGAAGAGCTCCAGCACCCGCTCCGCATAGGGGCGCAGACCCTCCAGGCTCCAGCCGGGCCCGGCCTCGGTGATCAGGCCCGAGAGCTTGCAGTGGACATGCGGCAGCCGCGCCAGCGCCGCCATACCCTCCGCCCAGCCGCGCCAGGACCGGGTGCCCGGCCCCTCCACGATGGCGGGCTTGGCCAGATGGTCGATGACGATCGCGAGCCCGGGATGGGCCTCCGCGAAGCGGAGCAGATGAGGCAGGTGGCGAGGCTTCACCAGCGCGTCGAAGGCCAGCCCCAGCGCCTGCATCGCCTCCACCGCCGGCAGCAGCGCCGGGCGCGACAGCCACTCGTCGTCGGGAAGGTCATGCAGCATCGGCCGCAGCCCGACCAGCAGCGGGTCCGCCGCCAGCCGCCCGAGACCGGCCGGGGCATCGGGGGCTTCCAGGTCGCTCCAGCCGACCACGCCCAGGACGCTGGGTTCCGTCGCCGCGATGCCGAGCAGGTATCGGGTCTCGGCCTCCGTGGGCGCGGCCTGGACGGCGATGCTGCCGCCGATCCCGGCCTCGCGGAGCAGGGGCGCCAGATCGCCGGGGCCGAAATCCCGGTGGATCGCCCCCATCTCCGGCGTCAGCCAACCATAGTCGCCCCGGGACAGGGCCCAGAAATGCTGGTGCGCGTCGATCCGGGGTGAGGGCGCGGCGCTCATATCGGAACGGGCGCATCGGGGCGCAGCAGCCCGGCATCCCGCATCGCGGCCCAGAAGGCGGGGGGAACCGGACGTTCCAGGGCGGCGAGGTTGCGCCCGACCTCCCCGGCACTGCCCGCCCCCAGCACCACGGAGGAGACGGCCGGATGCGCGAGGCCGAAATGCAGCGCCGCGTCGGCGAGGCGGACGTCATGCGCGGCGCAGATCGCCTCGATGCGACGCACCGCGCCGAGGATCGCCGGCGGCGCGTCCCGGTAGTTGTATTTCGCGCCCGGCACGGCGCCGGTCGCCAGGATGCCGGAATTGAAGACGCCGCCCAGCAGGATGCCGATGCCCTTCTCCAGCGCGAGGGGCAGGAAATCGTCGAGCGCCCCCTGTTCCAGCAGCGTATAGCGGCCCGCGAGCAGCATGGCGTCGAAATCGCCCGCGCGGGCGAAGCGGGCGCACATCGCGCTCTCGTTGACGCCGACGCCGATCGCCTTCACCACACCCTCGCGGCGCATCCGGTCCAGGGCGGGATAGGCCCCCTCCATCGCCTCGCGGAAACGCCGCTCGACGGCATCGCCATGGGTCCAGCGGTCCACGTCATGGATCAGCAGCAGGTCGATCCGGTCCGTGCCCAGGCGAAGCAGCGACTGCTCGACGCTGCGCAGCGTGCCGTCATAGGAGTAATCCACCACCGCCCGGTGCGGCAGGCCGCCGAGATAGCCCGAGCCGTCGCCGCGCCCCTGCCGCGGTTCCATCCAGCGGCCGGCCTTGGTGGACAGCACCACGCCCTCGCGCCCCGCGATCCGCAGCGCCGTGCCGCAGCGGTGCTCCGACAGGCCATGGCCATAGAGCGGCGAGGTGTCGAGCAGGGTGACGCCCTGCTCGATGGCGGCGACGGCCGCCCCGATGGCCACGCCCTCCTCCATCCGCGCATAGAGGTCGCCCAGCGGCGCGGCACCGAAGCCGATGGCGGAAACCGTCAGCCCGGAGCGGCCGAGGGGCCGCGCCGGCAAAGCGGGGCGGGGATCAGCCACCCTTCACCGCCCCCGCCGTGAGGCCGGCGACGATCTGGCGCTGCGCCACGATGGTCAGGATCAGCACCGGCAGCGTGACCACCAGCGCCGCGGCGGCCAGCGGGCCCCAGCTCACCTGCTCGAAGGACAGCATGTTGTACACGGCAACCGGCAGGGTCCGCGTCTCCCGCCCGGCCAGCACGATGCCGAAGACGAAGTTGTTCCAGGAGAAGATGACCGACAGGATGAAGGCCACCACGATGCCGGGCCTGGCGATGGGCAGCGCCACCTGCCGGAAGATCTCCCACCGGTTGGCGCCGTCGATCATCGCGGCCTCCTCCAGCTCCAGCGGCGTGGTCTCGAAATAGCCGATCATGATCCAGATCACGATCGGCACCGTGACCACGAGATGGATGACGATCTGCGGCACCAGCGAGCCGAGCAGGCCCAGCCACTGGAAGAGCAGGAACATCGGGATCAGGAAGGACAGGCCCGGCGTCATGCGGGCGATCATGATCACCACCGCCGCGCGATGGGCGCCGAGCCGCGCGATGCCGTAGCCCGCCGGCACGCCGACCAGCAGCGCGAGCAGGGTGGCGGTGCCGGTGACGACGATGCTGTTCCAGAAGTACAGCAGGAAGTTGTTGCTCTCGAAGACGCCGGCGTAGTTCTTCCAGGCGATCCGGTCCGGGATCAGGATGGGCGGGTAGGCGCCGTTGTCGATCTCGAACTTGAGGGACAGCGACAGCATCCAGACGAAGAAGAGCAGCGCCGGCGAGACCACCAGCAGCCCGCAGAGGATCATCCCGAGCTTGCGCATCAGCGTGCGGGCCATCAGGCGGCCCCCCGCACGGCGCGGTCGGCGCGGCGGCGCAGATGGAGCAGCAGCAGCGACAGCAGCACGATGAAGACGAAGAACACCACCGCGATGGCGGAGCCGTAGCCGACCTCGTAATAGGCGAAGGCCACGCTGTAGAGGTAGAGGTTGATCGTCTCCGAGGCCGTGCCCGGGCCGCCCTGGGTGATGGCGTAGATGATGTCGAAGCTCTTGAAGGCATCGATGGTGCGGATGATCACCGCCACCATCAGGAAGGGGCCGAGCATCGGCAGGGTGAGATAGCGGAAGCGCTGCCAGGCATTCGCGCCATCGATATGCGCGCTCTCATAGGGCTCCTGCGGCAGCGAGGCCAGCCCGCCCAGCACGATCAGCATCACCAGCGGCGTCCACTGCCAGGTCTCCACCAGCACCAGCGAGGGGATCACCGTGGCCGGATGGAAGACCCATTCCTGCGGCCCGATGCCGACCAGCGAGAGCAGGTAGTTCAGCACGCCGAGCTGCGGGTGGAACATCATCGTCCAGACCAGGGCGATGGCCACCGGCGTCGCCATCATCGGCATGACGAAGATGCCCCGGAACAGCCCGCGCAGCGGCATCTCCTTGTGGAAGAAAAGCGCCGCCGCCGTGCCCAGCACCAGCGGCGCCACCACCGACAGCACCGTGTAGAGCAGCGTGTGCCAGAGCGATTCGAGGAAGCGCGCATCCCCGGCCAGCCTGGCGTAGTTCGCCAGCCCGACGAGATGATGGCTCTCGCCCACGCGCCACTCGTTCAGGCTCATCCACAGGGTGAAGACCCAGGGAAAGAGGATCACCGCGCAGACGGTGAAGAGGGCCGGCAGCACGAAGGCCCAGTAGCCGCGGCGAAGATGGTCGCCGCCGCCGGTGGAAAGGGCCGCCCCGCCCGGCGCCGCCCGCGGCTCCGCCGGCGATTCGGCCGAGGCGGCCACGCTCATGCCCGCTCGCTCCGCTCCAGCACCGGCCGGAACTCCTGCGTCGCGCGCTTCAGCTCCGTGGCCGGGTCGGCGCCGGAGATCATGTTGGTGAGCGCCACGCCATAGACGTCGCGGAACTCGGTGACCGGGATGATGACCGGCAGGGCGAGGCGGCTGACCGCCGCCGACTGCGCCACGGCATCCACCCATTCGCCGGGCATCTTCACCCCCTTGCGGACCTCGGGATCGGCCAGCACGGAGTTGCGGAAGGGCACGCCGGAGCCGGTCTGCAGCAGCCGCGCGCCCATCTCCCGCGACACCGCCCACTGGCAGTAGAGATAGGCCGCCTCCTTCTTCGCCGAGGCCGCGGCGACCCCGATCCCGTCGCCGAAGGTGCCGGCGGCATGCGCCTTCGGCCCCCTGGGCATCAGCCCGTACCCGACCTTGCCCACGACGCGGGACTTCTCCGGGTCCTCCAGCGGCGGGGCGAAGCCGATGCCGTCCAGCCACATGCCGATGCGGCCCTGCAGGAAGGCCGACTGGCATTCCGCCCAGTTGAAGCCCGAGATGCCCGGCGGCCCCGACTTGCTCATCAGCCGCTGGTAGAGCTTCGCCGCCTCGATCGCCTCGGGCGTATCCGTGCGCAGCTCGCCCTTCGCATCCACCGACGGCGTGTCGTAGCCGAGCATGAAGGTGGTCCAGACGGGCGTGTTGGCATTGCGCAGCCCGCGCGCCACGAAGCCGTAGGTGCGGCTGCGCGGATCGGTCAGCGCCTCGGCGGCCGCGACCATCTCGTCGAAAGTGGCCGGGAAGGCGATCTTCTTCTGCGCGAAGAGCTCCTTGTTCCAGTAGAGGATCCAGTAGTCCACGGACCAGGGCAGGCCGCCGATGGCCTTGCCGTCCCGCGCGAAGGTCAGCCCGGCCTCGGAGAAGTCCGACAGCAGGTCCGGCGGCGTCAGGGCGCGGTCGTTGATGTAGGGCGTGAGGTCGGCCAGCCAGCCGCCCTTCTCGAACTGCCGCTTCTGCACGTGATAGCTGAGATGCACCACGTCGAAGCTCGGCTTGCCGGAGGCCAGCTCGATGGTGGCCTTCTGCCGCTGCTGCTGCTCCGGCGTCTGCTCGGCATTCACCTTGATGCCGGTGAGGTCCTCGAACTCCTTCTGGTGGCGCTGAAGGGTATCGCCGCGCGGGCTCCTGATGAGCGAGACCTCGATGGTCGTTCCGGCGTGCTTGCGCCAGTTGATCCCGCTCCCGCCCTGGGCCCAGGAGGACCGGGCGCCCAGCAGCCCCATTCCCCCGAGTGCCGCTCCCGTGCCGAGAAGCCGCCGACGCGTCGGCATGCGCAGCTCCGCCATACGTTCCTCCACTCCCCTCGGCGGTATCACCCGCCTGGCCGGATCTTCGGGACGGCATCGCCGCCCAGCCCTCTCCGGGGCTCGCCGCCTTCCTGTCGCGGAGGCGGCGGTCATCCATGAACGATTCCCATAGCCGCCCCGCGTGAAGCTTGCAACATGGTTCGAGGGGAGTAACATGTCGGCTTCATAACACCGCCCTATCAGGGGCGAAGGGAGTGGAACACATGCCCCGGGACACCCAGCCTTTCGGCCTCTCCTGCGCCCTCACGACCCCTTTCGAGGCCGATGGCGCCGTGGACCTCGCGCGGCTGGTCGCGCAGGCCGGCTGGTGCCTGGAACAGGGCTGCGGCAGCGTCACGGTCTTCGGCACGACGGGGGAGGGCGCCTCGATCGGCCTGTCCGCCCGGCGCGCGATCCTCGCGGCGCTGGCGGAGGCGGGGTTCGATTTCGGCCGTTCCGTCGTGGCGGGCGTCGCCGCCTCGGCGATGGAGGACGCGCTGGAACAGGCCCGCCTGGCCTACGACCATGGCTGCCGCGCCATCCTCCTGGCGCCGCCCTTCTACTTCAAGAACCCGAGCGAGGAGGGGCTCTTCCGGTGGTTCGGCGCCTTCCTGGACGGGCTGGGCGATGCGGCGCGGGATGTCATCCTCTACAACATCCCGTCGGTCACGGCGGTCCCGCTTCCGGTTTCCCTGATCACCCGCCTGCGGGAGGCCCATCCCCAGGCGATCCTCGGCGTGAAGGATTCCTCCGGCGACTGGGCCTACGCGCAGGCGCTGCTGGCCGCGCATCGCGACCTCGTCATCCTCATCGGCGACGAGCGCCGTCTGGCGCAGGCCGTGCGGATCGGCGCCCAGGGCGCGATCTCCGGCATGGCCAATATCCATCCCGATCGCCTGCTGAGGATGATCGGAACGGGCGAACCGGACGCGGCCATGGACGAGGCCGTGGACGAGCTCCTGAAATACCCTGTCACGCCCGCCGTGAAGGCCCTGGTCGCGGCGCGCACCGGCGATCCCGCCTGGGCCATCCCCCGTGCACCGCTGCTGCCCCTGTCTGCCGGGGAGGCCGGCGCGCTCGGGGCACGCCTGCGGGCGATCTTCACCTCATAGGAACGCGGATGGTCGCCATCGTCGAACAGGCCCTGCTGGACCGGGACTCACCCAATCTCCGGTCCCGCGCCTATGACAGCTTCACGCGGCATCTGCTCGCGCGCGACCTGCGCGCGGGCCAGTTCATCTCCCAGCGGGAACTGGTGGAGATGACGCAGCTTCCGCTCGCGGCGATCCGGGAGATGATCCCGCGCCTGGAGGCGGAGGGGCTGGTCCGCACCGTGCCCAATCGCGGCATGCAGATCCCCCATGTCGATCTGGGCCTGATCCGGGAAGCCTTCCAGCTCCGCCTCTTCCTGGAGCGGGAGGCCGTGGCGAGCTTCACCCGCACAGCTAGCGACGAGACGATCGCGGCGCTGGAGAGCGAGCATCAGGCCATCATCGGCGAGTGCCGGGCGGCCGCCGCGAGCGGCGGGATCACCGCCGCGCATGTGCAGCACGCCCAGGACATCGACTGGAGCCTTCACACCAGCATCATCAATGCCCTGAACAACTCCATCATCGCCGACATCTACCGCGTCAACTCCATCAAGATCCGCTTGATCAAGCAGGAGCAGACCCGGCTGAACGAGACCGTCCTGCTGCCAACCATGGAGGAGCATCTCGCGGTCATCGCCGCCATCCGGTCGCGCGACCCGCAGCGGGCCGCGGATGCCATGGGCGAGCATGTGAACAGCGCCCGCGACCGTGCCATGGGGTTGCGCTAAGGGCTTGGCGCAGGCCGCAGCAGACGCGGCTTGCTTCCGCACCGCCGCCGCGCTATAGGAATATAATCAACACCATCGCCGCACGATCTGCTGTGCCTCCATCAGCACCGTCGGATCTCATCCCCTTCGAATGGACGGCGGGGCCAGGCCTCGCACCCATCCGAAGGAATAAAGGGCTAAAACCTTAAAGTCCTAAAACCCTAAAATACGAGAACGACCCGCGTGGCGGTCCGCCGCAGCCCATGAAGGCAAAGCGGCAAAGGCCACCAGCACCGCCCGGCCAGCCCCCGGGAACCTGCCCCGGGAATCTGCCCGGGGCCCAGGCCGCCATCCGCATCACACGAGCAGTTCGATCAGGAAGGGACCGTTCCGGCCGAGGCTCCCCGCCAGGAGGTCCGCCAGCCCGTCGAGGCTCTCCGTCCGGGCGGCCTCGACGCCCATCCCCTCGGCCAGCTTGACCCAGTCCAGGTCCGGGTTGCCCAGGTCGAGCATGTTCATCGCGGTCGGGCCCGGATTGGCGCCCACGCCCAGATACTCGCCCAGCAGGATCTGGTACTTCCGGTTGGCGATGATGATGGTCGTGACCGGCAGCTTTTCCCGCGCCTGGGTCCAGAGCGACTGCAAGGTGTACATGGCCGAGCCATCCGCCTGCAGGCTGATGACGCGCCGCTGCCCGCCCGCGCCGATGGCGGCGCCGGTGGCGACGGGCATGCCGTCCCCGATCGCACCGCCGGTCAGTTGCAGCCAGTCATGCGGCGGCGCGGCATGGGTCTGGGGATAGAAACCCCGTCCATAGGACACGCTCTCGTCGGAAATGATCGCGCCCTCGGGCATCAGGGCCGCCACGGTGCGCGCCAGCCCTTCCGGCGTCGGCGCGCCGCGCACGGGCTCCGGACGCGGGCCGGGATCGGGGATATCGGCGCGGGGGGCGCCCAGTTCATCCGCCAGGGCCGCCAGCGCCGCCTCGGCATCCTGCTCGTAGCGGCTGAGCACATGGATCTGGGCATCGGGGCGGTAATGGAGGGAGGGCTTGCCGGGATAGGCGAAGAAGCCGACGGGCGCCTTGGCGTTCACCAGGATCAGATGCTCGAATTCCGCCAGGGCCTGGATGGCGACGTCGGCGACATAGGGCACGCGTTCCAGTTGCGGGCGGCCACGGCCGCGGGACACGCGGGCATTGGACATCTCGCCCAGCAGCTTCGCGCCGCTGGCCTGGGCGATGCGCCAGGCCAGCTCCTGGCCCTTCTCGCCCAGCGCGCCGCCGCCGAGAAGGATCAGCACGTTCCGCTTCTCGCGCAGGATGCGTGCGGCGGTCCGGACGGCCGCCGGATCGGGCGCCGGGGCCGGCGGCACGGGCAGGGGCTCCGCCACCACGCCGCCCTCGTTCCAGGATGCGTCGGAGGGCAGGATCAGCGTGGCGATCTGCCCCGGCGCGGTGCGGGCGGCCTGCACGGCCACCGCGGCGTCCCGCCCGACATCGGCGGCGGCCGTGCTGGTGCGGACCCAGGCGGAAACGGGCCGGGCCCAGCCTTCCGTATCGGCCGTGAGCTGCGCGTCATAGGGGCGGTGATAGGTCGCCTGGTCGCCCACGACATTGACGATGCCGCTGCGGGCGCGGCGGGCGTTGTGCAGGTTGCCGAGTCCGTTCGCGAGGCCGGGGCCGCAATGCAGCAGGGTGCAGGCGGGCTTCCGCGCCATGCGCCAATAGCCGTCCGCCATGCCGGTCACGACATTCTCCTGCAGTCCCAGAACGCAGCGCATGCCGGGGATCTGGTCCAGTGCCGCCACGAAATGCATCTCGCTGGTGCCCGGATTGGCGAAGCATGTGTCCACGCCCGACTGGAGCAGCGTATGGACAAGGCTATGGGCACCATTCATGGCGGTTCGTCTCTCCCGTGACGGTTCTGGGCGCGCAGACTGCGCGCGCCCGGCATGGGCCGCAAGGGCCCGGCCCCGGGGCGAGGCCGCGCCGTTCGCCTCCCGGCCGGCTCATCCGATGCGGGCGTGGCGGGCGGGACTTCCCCAGCCCCGCCTCCAGCCGCTAGCTTGCCAAGCCTGGGCCGCGCATCAGAAAGCGGCTGTCGGGGAGGATATGGTGCGACCGAATCTCGGCATGGCGGGCTTCGCCCTGGCATTGGGTCTCGTCCAGCCCGTCCTGGCGCAGGCGCCACGGCCGGCGAACCCACCGCCGGTCAACCAAGGCACCACGCCGCCCGATTGCAGCATGCACGTGAATTTCGACCGCAATGCCGATCTGCCCGGCTACCGGATCGCCTCGGGCGGGCGCGACCAGTGCCTGCCCTTCATGCCCACGAACCAGCTCGTGCCGCTCGGCTACGGCCCGAACGATTTCTACGCCCGGGAATTCACCGATGCGCGCATCCGGCAGCGCTGGGCGCAATGCCGCGAGAACGCCGCCTGCGCCGGACCGGCGCGCAAGGGCGCCGAGGGCTTCACCAGCTTCGAGCCGCGGCGCACCGGCAGCGTCGATCCCGTGGGCCGCATCGACCAGGATGGCGAGGTGGACCTGCGCGCCATCCGCCGCCCGGTCTTCTTCGCGCGGGAGCCTTTCGCCGAGCCGATCGCCGGTGCCGAGCCGCGCACCCACACGGTCGAGTTCACCGTGCCGCGCGACAGCTACGAACGGCTGCATCTCGGGCTGCGCGATCCCATCCGGCTGCGCGGCTGGTATCTGGACGGGCAGGGGATCGAGGACGGGACGGGCGCGCGGCGCCGCGCCCTGGTCATCATGAACAACGGCGGCGGCAGCGAACTGACCGCCACCGACGATCCCCGCGCGACCGGCGTGGCCCGGGATGCGGAGGGCCGCTATGTCGTCGATGCCGCGGCGAAGGGGGAGGGCGAGCAACCGGGCATGCGCCACTGGCGCGGCTTCGTCTGGGCACTGAACGAGGCGGGCTTCGACGTACTGATCACGGACCGTCGCGGCAACGGCATCTCGGGCGGCGTCAACGGCTTCAACACCGCCGAACAGGGCCGCGACATGATGCGTGAGCTGGAACAGATGGAAAGCGGCGAGGGCCTGCGCATCCTGACGCCGCAGGGCGAGGTCCTGTCCGGCCCCGCCGCCGGCGGCAGGCTCATGGCCGGGATGAAGGCGCGGGAGATCCCGGTGGTGCTCGGCGGCTATT
>NZ_CP024587.1:0-143864 GCF_002754815.1 Roseomonas sp. FDAARGOS_362
GGGATCGCGGATCGTGGCGTCGGCAAGCGTCGCGTCCGCCCGCGCGAGGACCTCGCCCGGCACGGCCAGGGGCTTGTCCGGGCCCGAAGGACCATGCCTGGCATCGGCGGCCAGACCCTCGGCGAAGTCGCCCAGCAGGCTCTGGGAGGATTCCCGATCCCCGGCCAGATGCAGCGCAAAGGCCGCGAAGAGCACCCGCGCCGCAGGCTGGGCCTTGCGCGAACCGCGCCAGGCGGGACCGAGTTGCCGTGTCAGGGCCCGGCGCAGGCGCGCCTCGTCGATCTCCTGGCTGTCACTCATGGCGAAGCGCTGCAGCCACTCGTCGAGGTGCAGCGCCGGGTCGGCGGGGCGCGGCGCCTTGGCGGCGGGCATCACCAGCCGGAGCCGGCGCCCCAGCATGGCGCCAGCCGAGCGGTAGAAACCCGCCTGCTCGCGCAGCAGGCCGTCGAGATCGAAGCGCCGACGGAAGCGGCCGGGCGGCGCCCAGACGAAGCACACCACGGCGAGGGCGCCGATCAGCACCGCCGCCGGCAGGCGGAAGACCGTGTTGACCTGCCCGCACATCCGCACCAGCCGCTCGAAGCTGACCGTCTCGTAGTTGCCCGTGATGACGGCCTCGCGCAGCGCCGCGAGCTCGGTCGTGTAGGGCGAGACGAACGTCATCTTGTGGACCTGCAGCCAGGCCACGGCCGCGACCACCTCGGCGTGGTGCTCGCTCCAGAGCAGCCAGCCCAGGAACCCGAGGCCCACCACGATCACGATGAGGCAGAGCACGAAATAGTCGTCGCCCGATGCCCAGCCGCGGCGGGAGCCGCCTCCCATGGTGCTCATGCCGGGGCTCCGAAGAAGACGACGTTGGCGTGGTGTCGCAGCGGTACGATGGTCTGCCGCTCCACCGGCAAGCGGCTGTCATAGCCCGGCAGGTCGTCCAGCCATCGGTTGAGCGGATAGACGATGGCCTCGGGCATCGCCCACGCCTCGATCTCCACGATTTCCCCGCCAATCAGGCGGCGGAACCGCCGCCGGGTGGCCAGGGCGGCGACGGAGGACAGCTCCATGGAGAAGCGCACAGCGGTATGATCGAGGACCAGGCCGGCGTGGTCCCGCATCCAGACCAGCACCGGCGAGAGGATGCGCAGCAGGCGCGCGGCCAGGCCGCGCCACGGGCCCTGCCCCACGGCGCGGAAACCCGCCATGCGGCGCAGCAGCACCATGCGGACGGCATCGGCATCGCCATGCCGCAGGGGGTCGGGGGAACAGGGGATGAATATGGCGCTGGCCATGCGAGGCTCCGATCTCATCCCCGGAGTCTGCCGTTTCGCCGTGCGAACAGCGCCGGTCAGCGTGCCGGTGGGACCGCGGATCCCGAGGCGATGCGGCGCAGCCGCTCGGCGTGCTCCAGCACCCGGCGCAGGTAGCGCGTCTTGTAGACCTCGGTGCTGGAATGATAGCGGCCGACCCCTTCCCAGAAGTCGCCGCCGGCACTGTCCAGCGCGTTGCGGAGGATCCAGGCGCCGGCCTCGACATTGGCGCAGAAGTTGTTGAGCAGCGCCTCGCGCGCGCCTGCCACGCTGGTGTGCCAGCGCCGGGCCAGGGCTGGAAGGTGGATCTCGTTGACCTGCATCGGGCCGATATCCACCGTGCCGTTGGTGTTGCCGCTGGTGCGGCCGATCGCGCCCCCCTCGACGGAGAGCAGCAGGACGATCGCGCCAGACGGGACGCGGTGCAGGACAGCGGCGGCACGGATGCACTCGGTGGCCGTGGCAACCGTCGTATCCGTCACACCCTCCGCCCGCGCCGGGGTGAGGGCCAGAAGCGCCAGGGCAGCCGTTGCCGCGATCAGCGGGGCTCTCACGGACTGGCTCCCGGCGAGGCCCGGCGTGCCGGAGCCTGCTCCAGCCGCAGCGACCTCCACACTTCGGCAAAGTCGTTGACCAGGAGCGCGTTGGGGCTGCCGGTGCGGCTGATCGCCTCCAGGGCGGCGAGCGCGGCCACGGTCAGGGGCTCGCCCCGAATCGCCTGCACCCGGTAGCCCAGCAACGCGCCGGGATCGCGCGCCTGCTCGACCCCGAGCGAGCGGCCGGTGGCGGCCTGCCAGACCGCATCGGCCGCCGCCATCAGGCTGGGCATCACGCCGTCCGGCGCCCCCGCCAGATCGGCGGGCAGGCGGTGCAGGCGGCCGGAGGCCTCGTCGCGCAGCAGCAGAGGGCGTCCGTCACGCTCGACCATCGCCTGCAGGACGTGGCCGAGCCGGCCAAGGTCCAGGGAAGGGCTCATGCCAGCCTCCGGCGGCGCCAGGCCGGAACAGCGGGCCGCAGCCGGCCAACCAGCCATCGCCGCAACACCCGCAGCAGTGCCGGGACGGTCAGCCCGAAGAAGCTGATAATCCCGAAGAACGCCGTGCCGGCGAGGGCGATATAGAGGGTGGTCCAGCTCCAGTAGACCACGAAGCACAGGACCGGGATGCAGGCCCGGGCATCCAGCATCAGGATCCGCACCGGCAGGGCCGTGTTGCGCCACATCAGCCGATCTCCTTGAGCGCGCGGGCGGCGACGGTCTCGGTGATCCGGCCCTGGCCAAGCGCGTGATGAATGGAAGCCCGGAAGCTCTGCCCGTCGGTCTCCAGGACCTCTCCGGTGATGAGCGGCCACTCGCCGGGATCGGCGCGCAGCAGGCGGGTGCGTAGGGCGGAATCGAAGGGGAGGAACTCGCGGATCGCGGTCCGCCTGCCGTCGGCGGAGGGCAGCAGCCTTTGGTTGACCACGAGGCGCAGCGACTGCGCGACCGAGGCCACCAGGTTGTCGCGCTCGTCGCGCGGGCAGAGCGTGGTGATCCGTTGCATGGTCAGCGGCACGTTATCGGCGTGGATCGTGGTGGTCAGGGCATGGCCGGAGATGGCGGCATGGACCGAGGCGGCCATGGTGGCGCTGTCGCGGCATTCGCCCACGATGATGTCGGTGGGCTCGCGGCGCATGCAGCCTCGGATGAAGGCGTCGAAGCTGGGCAGGTCACGTGGCACCTCGGTCTGCGCCATGGTCGAGTTGACGGTCGGGAAGCGGTCGAGCAGAAACTCGATGGGCGCCGCCGCCTCCTGGATGTTGTAGTGCCCATCCGGGTCGGCCAGCTTGGCCACCGTCATGCCGGCGATCAGGGTGGACTTGCCCGAGCCGGTCCCGCCCGAGACGATCACCATGCCGCGCTCCGGGAAGCAGGCGGCGAGGATGCCCGGCTCGACCAGCTGCTCGGCGAGCGAGGGCGGCAGATCCGGGATCGGCCGCAGCACGATATTGGCCCCCTCGCGCCGGGCCGCGCGGATCGGGGTGGCGTTGAGCCGGAAACGCAGACGGCGGGATCGGGATAGGCCGACCTCGTAGCTGACGTCGAAGTCGGCGCCGCCCTGCAGGCGGGCGGTCCCATCGGCGCCGTAGAGGTGGTTGGTGATGTCGCCGAGCTCGACCTCGCTCAGATTGCCGCGCGTCGCCCGGTGGTTGCGGCCGTGGATACGGACCCAGACCGGATGGCCGGTCTGGAACGCGATGCGGGACGCCCCGGCCTCGTAAGCCCAGACCAGCAGCGTATCGAGGCCTGACGCCTGCTTGCGCGGCTCCACCACCCAGCGCTGGCCCTCGCCGGGCCAGAGGTGTGGGTCGCGCGCCGAGACGGGTTCATTCCCGGGTTCGGGCGAGACCGGCGGGACAAGGTTCACCGGCAGCCCGCCCCCGGCTGCCAGCGCCGGATGTTGGCCTGAAGGCCGGGCTGGTCGGTGATCCGCACCACGCGGTCGCCGATGCTCAACCGCGCCCGGCCGCCCTCGGTGTTGCGGGTCTCGAAGACCACCCGGGGCTCCTCGACCAGACCCGCGCGCAGCAGCACCCGGTAGCGGGCCATGCCCACGATGTCGCGCTGCAGGCGTCCGAGATCGGACAGGAAGATCGTCACCGCCTGCTTCTCGCCCTGCGCCCAACCCTCGGCGACGCCACGGTTCCAGTAGGTGACCTCCTGGCGGGTGCGCGGCAGCGCCGCGTCGGCCGGCCGGGCCGGGCTGCCCCAGGACCGGACCAGGTAGGAGCGCCAGTCCGGTGGCGCCGAGGTCAGCTGCGCCTCACGCGTGATCTCGAAGATGCAGCTCGTCTCGCGGGCGACCTGGCCGTTCTTGCCCAGGGCAAAGGCCAGCTGCGCCTCGGAGACGATGGGGGGGCGCATCAGGGTCTGGCCACCCCCCACCGGCAGAACCAGGGGGCGGAAGTCGTAGGTCCCCGAGAGCTGCGCCTCATAGCGCCGCAGCATCTCGTTGATGGCGAAGGAGCGGGCGGCCAGCCCGCCCTGGGCGCCGTAGGTCATGGCGGCCTGCCGCAGCACCTCGGCGCGGCCGGTCTCCAGCCCGTCGCCGGGCAGGTCGCCCGGACGGGTAGCCTGCAGCGCCTCCAGCGAAGGCGGCGCGTCGCCCCCCTCCACCACCGGCAGGGTGCCGGCACCCGTGATCGGCTGGTTCAGCTGACTGGCCAGCGCCTGGGCGGCGGCGTCGTATTGCGCCTCGCCCGGCATGGGCGGGCTGGACAGGAAGCGGACCGAGCCTTCCGCCCGGGCGGCGGGCGCGCAGGCTGGCGAGAGGGCCAGGGCCACGAGGGCCGTCGCGGCGAGGAGGACGCCGCGCGAGGTGGCGGGGCGGCGCTCAGACACGATGCACCACCTGGACCGTGCGGGAAGCCGGATCGAGCTGGACCGTGGCGTAGGCCCCGGCCTGCTCTCCCAGCGCCGCGAAGGCGTCGACCACCGTCGTCGCGGGCAGGTTGACCGTGACGGGCACGGGCTGAGGCCGCTCCACGCCCTCGACGCTGGACACCACCACGCGATAACCGACCACGTCGGCAAGCGTCCGTACTCCTTCGGCGAGTGGGCCGCTCCAGGTGAAGGCGATCGGCCGCTGCAACTCCTCCGGCACCACCTGGCCGCGCCGCGCCGAGAGGTCGGCCCGGCTTACGCCGCCAAGCTGGGATAGCTGCCGGCCGACCTGCTCCATGGACTGCCGGAGCGCGATCTCCGGGTTGGGCATGCCGGGGGTTGCAATCTCCGTGGTGGGCCCCCCCGTCGCGCAACCCGCGAGGCCGACCAGTCCGATCAATGCCGGCACCAGCCGGGTGTTCATCCTCGCCATGCGGGGCCTCCGTTCCATGACGGCGACCATGGGCGACGGCGATGCGAATGGCGCCGGCAATCGTGGGACTGGCGCATCGTCCGCTTTCGGCAAGGGCTGTGTTCACGTTGAACACAGCCGACGCCCGCTATTCCGCAGCCAGCAGCCGTGAGGATGGGCTGGCAGCGGCGCCGGCCACGTCGCGCAACACGATGCCAAGACCCTTGCCGTCGATCAGCTCGGCCGCGAGTTCATCCACCACGCCCGCCTCGGCACGGGTATCGAGTTCGCCGCGCTTCAGGCGTTCGTTCTTGCGGCGTTCGATCTCCTTCACCGCTGAGCCACGGTCGAACACCCGCGCCAGCCGCCGCAGCGCCTCCGAGAAGCCCACCGCCGCGTAGAGGCGGTTGCGCAGGCTGGTGTCCCCCGGCGTCGTGCTCAAGGCCCATAGCTCGACCGGCCCGAGCGAGTTGACCAGCATCTGCTCGTATTTGGCACCCCCGGCCAGCAGCACCGCAAGGAACGGGGCGCCGTTCGGGCCAGGCCCGTTGAGGGAATAGCGCACCACGTCGGCACTCGCGGCCGACAGGTCGAAGCGGGTGATGACCTCCTCGCGCTCCCGCTCGTCGCCGGTGCGCAGGATGAAGCGGCCGGTGCTCTGGGCCACGATCGCCTCGCCGATATCCTCCAGGCGCTGCGACGAGAACCCCAGCTGGATGTTGTGCTTTCGCCCCTCGCGCACGTCGAGCTCGGCCTGGGCACGGACCAGAGGGCTGCCCTTGGTGCGGTGCCACTCGTCGTAGTCGAGCCGCTTGACCGCCTCCATCGCCTCGCGCATGCGCTCGCGGTGGAAGTCGCGCACCGGCTCGGGCACCATCTCGGCATAGTCCGGGTGCAGGAAGAAGTTCCGGGCCAGCAGGTGCCGCGCCAGCATGTACATGAGCTCGGTCTGCCGGTTCGCCGCGGCGGAGCCCGAGGGTGCCACGGCGGCGAGATCGAGCACGATGATACGGGCCGGTCCGAAATCCAGCCGGGTGGGCTTGCTCAGCGAGGGGAAGCGCCGGATCAGGTCGTAGACGTAGCGCTCGAACAGGGTGCAGGCGGATTCGCTCGTCTCGGCGATGTGCAGGTCCTTGAAGGCGTCGCGGATCTGGTCCGAGCGCGCGGCGGCGATCAGGTCCTGCAGCACCGGCACGGCATGGCGCTGCGCCACCTCGGCCAGCCGCATCTCGCCCACCGCGACGAGCGCGTCCACCGCGTCGCGCCACCAGGGCTCGTCGCTGCCCAGGTCGATCCCATGGTGCAGCAGCGCCGCGTCGACCTCGGGCTCGACCCCGGCGCGATAGGGCTTGGGCGAGCCGCCGGTCACGTCGGTGCAGAGCCGGTAGGCCTCGTCGATGACCGCGCCGATCAGCTGCGCCATGCCCTCGAAGGGCGTGGAGGTGTCCGGTGGCGTGGTGGCCAGTGCCAGGAAGTTCTGCAGAAAGGACCGCTCGAGCGGCAGCGGGTAGTGGCAGCCGACCTGCAGGTCGAAGATGTTGACCTCGTAGCCGTGTCCGAACTGCATGGTCACGAAGATCGCCTCATGCTCCCGCCCGGGCCCGAGCGCCTCCCGGATCAGGCGGACGAAGCCCTGCGCTGAAGGACCGATATCGGCCTTGCCGATCAGCGGCAGCTTCGCGCCCTTGGTGCCGAGCACCGCCGGGCTGAGGACCAGACCGAGGTTGATGCAGTTGGCCAGGACCGACTTGCCCGAGCCGGGCGGGGCGATGAAGACGTCGCACACCAGCGGACGCTTGTCGCCGCCGGAGGGATCGTAGGGCCAGATCGCGCCATCGGGCCGGCGGAACAGCACCGATCCCTGCTCCCACGGCGAGGCGGTGCGGTTCCACGGAAGCATCGCGAAAGCGTCGCCCAGCAGGGCGATCTGCGGGGTGCCGGTGGAGGTCAGCGCCAGGCCCGGCACGCTGGACAGCGCCCCCTCCAGGGGATCGCCAGCCACCGCCGTCGCCTTGCAGTTGCCCCAGCCCTCGACCCGTTGGGCCAGGGTCGAGGCGCGCCGGCGCAGCAGACGGGTCTCGCCGGTCGGTGCCCAGGTGGCGAAGGAGGCTCGCAGGCGGACGCCGATATGGCCGTCGTCGTTGCGGGCCTGACGCAGCGCCTCGAAGGCCCGCCGGATATCGGCGTTGCCTGGGAACATCGAGAAGAACGTTGCCGCGATCTCCTTGACCTGCATGGCGTTGCGGCCGCCACCCTCGACGGCGAACGCGGCGCGCCAGGGGATGCCGTCCTTGCCGAGCCGCGCGGACAGTTCCACGAACGGCCTGGGGTCCTCCGGCCCAACCGCCATGTCGACATGGGCATAGTCATGGTCGCCGATCCGCACCCGCTGGCCGCTCAGCGTCTCCGCATCGGCATGGAACAGCTGGTCCGCCACGGCCGGCCATAGCATGCCGGGCGCTGCGCTCTCGCCTCCATCGGGATCCTCGCTCGCCCGTGGCATCACGCGGTCGCCGGGCAGCGTCGCCTTCCAGTCCGAGCCAGCGGTCTCGCGGTAGACCGCCTCGCGGATCACCCTGAGTGCCTCATGGGCGTTCAGCTCATGGCTGGCGACATCATTGTTCTGCAGCGCGGCGACGACCCGCGACACGAAGGCGGTATGGCGCGCCGCCATCACCTCGGAGCGCAGGTAATAGCGCTGGCTGTGACCCGAGCGAGGCCCCTCGCGCGACAGCGTCGCCTGCTCCTCGGCCATCTGCCGGCGCTCCTCCTTGGTCAGGACGGCGCGGCGGGTCCAGAGCACATAGTAGGCGGCCTCCCAGCGCATGATCCTCGGCCACAGCGCGGCGCGCTCGTCGAGCACGTCCGAGACGTCGAGGCCGAGCTCCCGGGCAATGGTGCGGCAGGAGGCGAGATTGAGGCGGTCGATCTCCACGCCGGCCATTTCGGGATCCGAGACGTACCAGCCGACGATGGCATGGCCGCGCTCCTCCAGCGCGCCCGAGAGGTCCATCCGTTGCGCCGTGGCGATCCTCGCCACATCGTCGCGCCTGGCCATGCGGCGCATGCCATCGAGGCGAATGACGCTGAGGTAGTCGCATTGCCGGGTGACCAGCGCGTCACCATGCGCGGTCTCGATCGTGCAGTAGGCACTCAGCGGCTGCCGCAAGGACAGGGACAGTCCGGCGAGCGCGCGCGTAATGGCGGTGGCGATCATGCGGCCTCCGTTCGGCTTGCCTGCCGGGCCGGCGGCTCGGCCCAGGCACGCAGCAGCTCCGGGTAGATGTCCTTGTCATCCCGCATCAGGCGCCCGAGGGGGAGCAGGCGGACGCCTTGCAGCAGCGTGCTGCGGTTGACGTAGGCGTGCGCGGTGAGGCCGAGCAGCGCGCCCCCCAGGGTTCCGGGATCGGTGGTGCGAAGCCGCCGCTCGCAGGCCGCCTCGCGGGCACGCAGCGTGCTCAGGGCGCGCCAGGCCGCCACGATGACCGGGCTGTTCTGGCGAGGCAGAGTGTCGAGGGCCGGATCCTCACCCGCGGCGAGGAGCGCCAGATGGGCACTCCGCGTGATGGCAAAGATCGCCTGCTGCGGCATCTCCGGCAGCCAGATCAGGGTGGCCGCGCGCTCGGCCGAGGCCACGTCCAGATGTTGCGTCAGGTGGCAGAGGGTGCAGGCCCAGGCGAGGTTGCCGGCCGCGTCGTTGGCGTGGTCGCCGTTCAGGTGAAAGGCCTCCTGCCGGCCCGTGGCGTAGGCGCCACAGAACCGGCAGGGGGCGGCGTGGGCGGGGGAGACAGGGGACGCCTCCCGCCGGCCTGCTCCGAGAGCCCCGCCCCAGGCGGAGGGATGGGACGAGAGTGGCAGCGACGGGAGGCGCATCATCAACCGCCCCGGCTCAGTTGAAGGTCACGGGAGCATTGGTGCCGGTGATGGTCGCGGCGCCGCCCGAGGCCGTCTGCGCGGCCTTGCCGATCCACACCCCGCCGGTGGCGAACAGCCCGCAGAGAACGATGCCGGCGAGGCCCATCGCGACCTTGCCGCCCTCGCGGTTCTGCGGCTGGCGGGACTGCCAGAGCGCCCAGGCGCCGCCCACCAGGCAGATCAGCGCCGCGACGTACATCGCCATGGAACCGAGGTTGCCACCGGCGGTGGTCGCCTCCTGCGCCATGGTGCCGACCTGGGAACCGATGGTGGAGGACTGGGCATAGGCGGTGCCGGTGAAAAGGATGGCGGCCCCCGCCATCAGCACGCTGAAAAGTACGGTCCGGCCGCGGCGGGCGGCACCCGGCTGGTGCGGGGCGGTGTCGGACTTGAGGAGGATGGACGTCACGGGGATCACTTTCCTGTTTCGCTACCAGGGCGCCACCTCGGCGTCCCTGTCAGCAACCTGCGGGCGCTCCATGCGAACGGTGCGGGTTTTTTCGGGGCTCGCCGATCAGCTGTTCGCGCTGAACAGCGCTGCCAGGAAGGTGGCCAGCGGAAGCACGTTGATGAGCATGACGCCGAAGACGAACTGCACGAGGCAGCCGCCCTGATGGCGCCGGTTGACGCCACGCATGACGGCCCACCAGGCCAGCACGGCCATCAGTGCCATCATGGCGCCGAAGGATTGGAAGAAGCCCTGGAAGATCTGCACCACGTTGACGACGGTGTTGGCAGGCGTGGCACCCAGCACTCCGGCAGCGCCCGGCACGTAACCGAAGGCGCCGCCGGTGCCGACCGTGACGGACGAACCACCGGAGTTGTTCGCCATGGTCAGGATACGGTCGAAGCTCGCGAAGACGCCGCTCAGGACGAGCGCCACCCAGGGCAGCCAGGGCTTGCCGCGGAGCGGATTGTGCGGCTGTGCCTGTTGCCAGAAGCCCCAGGCACCGAAGAGGAAGGCAACGATCGCGAAGATGTAGCCGAACGCTGGGACGAGGTAGGCGATCGCGATGCCGATATCGGCCGCGAAGTCGGCGAGACCCTGCATGCCGGCCGCCCCTACTGGATGTTGCCGCGCTCGGTCCGCACCACCCAGGTCGCGCCCTGCTGCGCGATCGCGGTGATGCGGCCGTAGCCCGGCACCTGGTCGCCAACGGCGACCTGAAGCTGCACGCCGGACTCGCTGCTGTTGTCCACCTCGGACAGCATGGCAAGGCCCGGCGAGGCCGCCTGGACACGATAGCGGCGACGCACGTCGTCGGCGCGCGGCGCGGCGACGGCCGTGCGCGGGGCGGCGGGGGCGACACTGGGCGCGCCGCGTGCCACGGCTGGCACAGCAACGGCCGGCGGCTCCGCACCACCCATCGCCACGGCCACGGCGCCACGTGCCTCGGCCAGGGCCACCCGCCGGGACAGGTCGGCGACCGACTCCTCGATCCGCCCCCGCGCGGCCGCCATGTCGGCACGCAGCTGACGGTTCTCCTCGCGCAGATCACGGACCATGGTGCCGATCGCAGTCACCAGTCCGAGGACCTCGACCTGCTGCGGCGTCGACATCGGCGCGGGCCGCAGATGTGCCGCGATCGCGCCCGGATCGGGCGTGGCGCCTTGCGAGGTATTGCCCGCAGGCACCGGAACGGGGTTGACCGCCACGGGCGGCGGCATGGCGATGCCTCCGGCAACGGGGGCAGTGGCTGACGCCGAAGCAGGGCGTGGTGCCTCGGGAGCCGACGCGCCGGGTGGATTGCCTGGGACGGCGGAGGCCGGTGGCAGGCCGATGGGGGCCGGCACGGTGGCCGGGGGCGGCCCTTCCGGTCTTGCAGCGGCCAGGGGCGGGGTGGCCGGCATGGCGGCCATGGCAGTCCCGCTCCCCTCTGGCGACGAGGCGCCTGCCGATGCCGGTGCCGGTGTCGGTGCCGGGCTGGCGGGCACGGCTGCCATGGCATGAGGTGCGGACGGCGCGGCCGCGGCTGTGGCCGACGGGGACGCTGCCGCCCGTGCGGCACCCGCCTCGGCGTCCGCCCGCTGCGGTGTCTCGCCCAGGCGCCGGGCGAGCGGCACCGGCTCGGTCACGCGGGCAGCCGGGTGGGCCGGAGGGGTCTGGAAGCCGATGATCTCCTGCATCTGTTCCTCGACCGGCTGACGGGCCGGTGTCTCCCGCTGCACCGGCGGCACCGGCACCGGATCGGGCGCCGTCGCGATCCGCGCGGCCGGGGCGATCAGCTCCGGTGCGCGCTGGGCCGGCATGATGGCCTGGCGCGCCGTCTCGACCGCGCCGCGCAGCCTGGTCGCGGTTCCACCGAGGTCGAGCGGATAGACCGTGTTGTAGGGCGAGATCATGAAGGCGCCGCCCGCCGCCAGCAGCACAACGCCGAGGGCAACCCCGGCCATCAGGCGTGTCCGGCGCCGCTCTCGGCCGGTGGCCAAGGTATCCGGCCCGGGCTGGGGAAGCGTGGCTGCGACCCCCTCCGTCTCCGGGAGCAGATCGGCGCCGCCATCGTCCGACCGCTCATCAGGCAATGTGGAGGTCCGAGGACGAAGGCCAGGGTCGATGACGAGGTGGTGGGTGTCCATGGAGAGATCCTGTGGGGATGCGGCCCACAGGATCGGACGACCCGACGCGAATGGCGCGGGTCGTGAGCGCCTCAATCCTCGGCGCGCAGATCGTTCAGGAACATGATGCCAACTGGCGCATTGGCCGCGAGGTGAATGGTGGGGCCACGCGGGGCGGCCTGCTGCAGGGCGCGGCCGACCTGCTGCGCGGCGACACCGGCTCCGACCGCGAGTTGCTGCTCCGGGTTCAGGCGGGTGATGACTGAGGCGCCACCCAGCGGGCCAAGCTGCGTGTAGCTGTTCGAGGTGGTGGCCACCGCCTGCCCGATGCCCGCGATGAAGGCCGCGGCACCAGGCAGCACGAAGCGTTCCAGAACCCGCTGGTCGACGCTGGTGGCGACGGCCGTCTCCATGGTGTCGGGCGCCACGACGATGGCTTCGGCCTGGATCATCCGCCCCTGGAATTGCACGCGGTCGACACGCACCACGAGCCGGTTGCTCTGCCCGGCCGTGCTGAAGCTGCCGATCAGGCGCGCCCCCGCGAGCGGTCCGCTATCGGCCTGCAGCACGATGGGGCCGCCGGTCTCGGAGTTCACCGCCAGCACGGTATGCGCGTAGAGGCCGCGACCGGCCGGCATCAGCAGGCGCCCCTGCCGGGACGTGGCAGTGCGGCCCTCACTGGCCGCCTCGGTCGCGTCCCGCGATGACCGGCCATCATCCGCCATCCGCCGTGCCAAAGGCGCCGCCGCGGCGGAACGTGGGCGGCCATCCGGGTCGGCCTCCCCCGCCGAGGCGGAGGAGGGCATGAGCGTCACCGTGGTTTGCGCCGGCCGCCCCTGCCAGCCGCCGAACAGGTTGTTCACCGCCGCCCGGAACGCCGGGTCGTCCGCCTGCGCCGAGGTCGTGCCGGTCTGCGCGACGGTGCGGATCGGGCCCTGCGGGCTCGCCGTGCTGGCCGGTGGCCCGGACGCGAACAGGACCGGCGGCGTGGCCGGCGCGTGTCTGGGCTGCTGTGCCGGAACCGGGGCCGCGAAAGGTGGCGAGGGCGGCGCCGTGGCCGCGGCTGGCGGCGCGGGAGGGGGCCCGACCGCGCTGGGCGGCGTCACCGGGTCCGGCAGTATCAGGCCCGTGGCCGGATTGCGCTGGCTCGCCGCGATCGGCGGGGTGAAGGACTGCCCAGCCTCCTGAGCGCGAGCCGCCTGCTGCTGGTTCGCGACGACCGCCAGCCGATCCTGGTATGGCGTGGAGTTGGTGCCACCGGGCAGGGTATTGACCAGTGGCTGCCGCGCGGTGCGACTCTCCGGCGACACCGCCTTCTCGTGCATGGTGGCCCAGGCAATGGTCCCGATGAGGGCCACGGCAACCCCGGCGATGCCCGCGAGGCGCAACGGTCCGGCGGCCAGGGCACGGCTGAACGGGTTCCGAAAGCCCCTGCTGCGCCGGATGGCGGTGTCGGACATCTAACGCTCCTCCCGCAGCTCGGCCGAAACCGTGCGGTTGTTGACCGAAAGCAGCACCACCGGCGTCTGCGGCAGCGCGTAGACCGTGGTGCCGCCCTCGCCGTACTGCGAGGCGTCCCAGGGCGGGGAGAGCAGCGTGTGGCTCGTGCGCAGATAGATCTGGTTGCCCAGGCGCCAGGCACGCACGGCATCGGGGGAGACGCCGCTGACGGCGAGCGGCACCGCATCGGCCGGCGCCACGCCTGACAGCATGGCGGTCAGGTACGGAGCGCCGGTGACCGGCGCCCCGGGCCGTGTGTCGATCTGGATGCGGGCGTTCGGCCCACGGCTGGCCACATGGATGCTCACATCCGCGTCGTAGCGCGCCTGGCCCGCCACCAGCAGGAAGGAGATCGGCTTGGGGGCGCCCTGGAGGTTGACGAGCAGCCCACCGCGCGGTGCCATCGACATGGGCGTGATCTGGATGGTGTTCGACCCGCGGACCGGAACACAGACATGAAAGCCCGCGAGCTCGGCCGCCGGCCCGCCGGGGCCAGCCGGCCCGGCATTGGGCGAGGTGGAGCAGCCGCCGACGCCAGCGCCTCCCCCACCGGAGACATTCGCGTTGTTGGAGTTGGTGTCCCAGGCGATGGGCCAGGGCTGGCCCGTGGCATCGAAGAAGCTGAGCGCCGTGGGGTAGCCACGGACGGTCTGCACGATCGAGGTCGGCTGGCCCGGCTGGAAGCCGACATTGACGGGACGGCTGACCGGGGCGGCGATGATGGCCACGCTTTCCTCGCGTGCCCGCTGCACCTCGCCGAAACGGCGTGCGAGCTCGCGGATCATCTCCGGCGTGAGCGGGATCGCGTCCTCCAGGATGCGATCCCGGGTTGCGGCGCGGTCTGCCGGCGTGGATGCCGGCTGTGGCGGCGCCTGGGCGGACGCCGAGGCGCTCATCAGGGCCATGGCGAGGAGAGCCAGGGTTGCGGGGCAGGCTTGCACGGCGAGGGCTCCTGTTCCGGTCATCGGGCAATCGCGACCAACTGGTCGATCACCAGGCCGTCCGGACGATCCTCGTCATTGGTGCGAACCACCATCGCCGAGATCACCAGGTTGTTGGTGCTGGTCTGCTGCGAATTCTCGCAGGTCTGCATGACCGGGAACTGGATGTTGTAGGTCAGCCGGCCACTGCTGATCCGCGTGTCCGCGATGGTGGCCGCACGCTGCGCCTGGGCGTAGCACACCATGCGGCCGCGCTTCATGGCCTCGAAGCTGCCGCCTGCCATGTAACTCTGCGCGAAGCTGTTCCAGCCCTGGATCGAGAAGCGGCGTCCGGCCGTGTTCAGCTGGGTCGGATAGTCGTGATAGTTGACGTTGTAGGCCGCGAGGACGGCGCGCACCGTCCATTCCAGCAGCTGCGTGTCGTCCACCACCGGGCTTTCCAGTGCCCGGATCGGCCGCGGTGGATTACGACCATCGACGAGGAAGTAGCGTGTCTCGCTGGGGCGTGTCTGAAGCCAGTAGGAGTGAGCGAGTGCCGCGACGGTGACGGTCGCCATGGCGACGCAGAGCATCGTGAGCCGGTTCACCAGGCGGCCCTGGAACTCGGGATCGCTCAGCCTGTTGCTCACGGCCGCGCGGGCATTCTGCATGGCATGGTCTCCGTCCTGCGGACGGAAGTCTCAACCCCGCCGATGCGAACGGTGCCGCAGGATCGGCTCAGTCGCCGTAGCCGGCCTGCATCTCCCGATAGTTGATGGTGCGCTTGCTCATGGGCGCGATGTAGGTGAAGCGGTCGCCGAAGAACAGCCGGCCGGGCTGCATGCGGCATTCACGCACGATGAGGCCGGCCTCACGCATCCTCTCGCGGGCGATGGCCGGATCGTACTGGCGCACGAGATGGGACCGCGGCAGCGGCGGCACCCGCATCAGCGACAGCCGGGAGACGACGGCGCGGTATGGGATGCCAAGATCGTCGGCGATGGCCTGCGGATGCTGTCCGGCCCACCGAGCACTGGCAACATGCAATTCGAGCCGGGGGGTCCATGCGACCTGGTTACGGCTGATGCGGATATCGACCGCGACCGGCAGCCCGTCGAAGCTGGTGATGACCTTGATGCGCTTGAGGCCGGCTTGCGGTTCGGGAAGGCGCATGGCACAGCCGGGGGATTGCAGGCTGCCGGACCCGGCCAGCCGTGTTACCGGAACCAGCAGAGCCTGCGTCTCGCGAGCCTGCCGGGTCTGGTCGATGTCCCGTGCCGCGGGGCGGCGGATATCGCCACGCCCGCGGGCCGGCAGTCCCAGGCGGCGGACCAGCGCGTACACACCACCCCTGGTGCGCCCGAAGACCTCGGCGATGCTTCCGACATCCCATGCGCCCAGCCAGCAGTCGATCAGCGGCAGCATGTCCCGGCCTTGCCAGGCGCGAGGATGCCCGTTGCGCCGGACCGGTCTGGAGTGTGGTGTAGAAAGGCCCAGCGCGACCACGCGCTCCAGCAGGAAGTCCTCACGGGCACACAGGTACTGGCAGAGGGCTTCTACGCCATGGCCTCTACGCACCATCCCCGCCAGAACGGTGTCGTACTGCCACTCCGGCCGTGCCGAGGCAGATTCTGTCCCAGCCTGATGCTCTGCCGCCAAGCCAGTGTTCGAACTCGTCAGTGACATGGATGCCGCCCCGAACCACTGATTCGCGTATGTCAGATGAAAGTGACATATAGCAATGGTTCTTATAGTTTCGTGTCCAAGTTGTAATGATGATAGATTCTCAATAAGTATGATGCGTGGTAATAGGCGGCATTATCGGGCAGAATTTCGTAGGGATTGAGGTTATCTATCACCTCACTAGACGCCGTTGCCACCGGAGGTGGTGGAGTGCCGCTTTGAGGCAGACGATATGTCATACCCTGTAGCGAGACGACATACCGGTCTGCGGGTAGAGGACGCTGGACGCGTGGCCTGTGTCAGAGCTACCGAGGAATAATGGAGCGCGTCCGCATAGCTAAGGCAAGCTGGCTCAGGCGATGGATCTCCTCCAGCACGGTGTCGAGATCCTCCATGCGCCTGAGCTCGCCAACAGGCTCAACCGGGGCCTCAGCGGGGGTTTTTGGCGGTGCCTCCACGGCATCGGCCGGCTTTTCGAGGGGCGGCAACAACTCGACGGGCTGCACGCCGAGGCCACGGGCCAGCTTGGCGAAGGTCGTCAGGGTGAGGTTCTGAAGTCCGGCCTCGGCGCCGAAGATCGTCTGCACCTCCACCTCCGCCTTCGCCGCCACCTCCTTCGTCGTCATGCGCTTGGCGACCCGGATCCGCTTGACGATGACGGCGATCTCCGCGAGCAGTGGATCGAGATCACGCCTGGGCGACCGGCGCTTGCGGGAGTTGGACGGCTCCTGGTGTTCCTCGCCTGAAGCCGTGCCTGAATCCATAAGCGCGCCCGGCGGTGATCGCTTTCCGCTCACCGGGCTTGCCCCTCCGGTACGCGGGGTCCGCCTTCTGGGTGCCATTCGCATCGCCTCCTGCCAGCAATGCGGCCAGGAGATCGCGAGCCATGCCCATCCCACACATCGTCGTCTTGGCGGCGCACCTGCTGTTCCCCACCCCAATGCCCATCGACTTCAGTCTTATGACCCCAAATACCGCCCTGGCACAGCCTGCGCCCGGGGATTCCAGGGCGGCGGAACCTTATACGCGTGACACGTCCCCAGGCCCCGCCGCGCGCCGCGGCAGGGGCAGCACGGTATCGGGAGCTGCGGCCATCCAGGGCTATGGTACGGACATTCCCCTTTCGTTCGCCGTGCGACAGATCGTGCCTCCCGGTTTCAAGGTGGTGTTCGACCCAGGCGTCCAGCATGACAGGACCATCTCCTGGGTCGGGGGCAAGCCCTGGCGGACGGTGCTGCAGGATGCGTTGCGGCCCCTTGGCCTGCGCCTCGAAGTGACAGGACAGACGGCCCGCCTCCTCCAGCGGTGATGCGAACACGACAGCAGCCCTGTTCGCATCACTGGGTGCCAGCCTTCCCCAAGGTTGGAGGAGGGGCCCGATGCCCGATCTTGAGCGACAAGCCGTGCTGGATTGGTTGAGGCTCGCCGAGCCGGCCACAACGAGCCTCGGCGCCGGACTGGTCCGGCCCATCGAGGTGGCCGAGACCGTGGAGCCGCTGCTGGTCGGTCTCGGCCAGCAGCTGGATGGCTACTCCGACCCTCCCTCCGCCGTGAGCCTCCTGGCGGCCGGGGATCTGGCGCCGCTACGCGAGGTGCTCGCCCAACTCGGCATCGCCCGCCTCCTGCGGCTGCTCACCTGGCTCGATGCCGCCGGCACCACTCCGGAGAGTGGGCTTCCGGATGCCCTGCTGCGCGATGACAGCACCGAGGCGGGACTGGCCCTGCGGGCCACGCTGGCAACCTTGCACCGCCAGACATTGCTCGACCGGCTCTTCGCGCCCGAGCGGCTGGAGCACCTCACCGCCCTGCTGGACGAGATCCGCCAGGAGGCCGCGTGATGCGCTGCGTCAGGCTCGCCGCCGCCCTCGGGCTCGCCGTGGCACTCAACGCCCCCGCCTTCGCCCAGGTGCAATCCACCGGCTCCGTGGGTTGCGCCGCGCTCACCCAGGCCGCCGCCGGTGCCATCGAGGCCCGGGTCCAGGCCGACGACGCCGCCATTCCACAGCCCACCAGCGTCCGCAACCTGACCTGCCTCGACAGCTTCTTCAAAGGCGTCGGCCTGAGCGTGATCGCCTCGCTGCTCGACCCGGGCAGCCTGCTCGATGCCATCGAGGGCCAGATCTGCGCGACCGTGAGCCAGGCCTGGCAGTCCGCCCTCGGATCCGCGCAATGCGGCCTCACGATCTCGGGCTTCAACCTGGGCTTCGGCGGCCTCGGCGGCGGCTTGATGTGCCCGCGCCTGAGCTTCGGCGGCGGCGGGCCGCCGATCGGCACCTTCGGCACCGGGAACAACACCACCGGCAGCCTCTACGTCAACGGCTCGCCGCTGGCACCCACCGGCTACACCCTGCCCGCACAATAGGCGACGAGGAGCGATCCCATGCGAAACACCCCCCGAACGCTCGTCGTCGCACTCACCCTCGGTGGCGGCCTGTCCATGGCGGCGCCGCCCGCGGCGCATGCCGAGTGGCCGACCTTCGACGCCATCACCCATGCCTTGCTGACCCAGACGCAGCAGGTCCTCAACAACGCGATGAACCGCGTCTATGACAACATCACCAACATCGGAAACCTGATCGGCGACCGCGTTACCAGCATGGGCAGCTTGCTGGACACCAAGCTCGGCGACGGCTTCACGCAGATCTCCAACTACCAGCGCGCGCAGATCAGTGCCGTCGGACAGATCGCCGACGCCTCCAACACCGCCAACGCCCGGGTGATGCGGGATCGCCGCAACGCCGAGATCCGCGACGAGCACGCTCCCTCGCCACAGGCTTGCCTCGCGCTGGACAGCGGCCAGGCGACCACTGTCTCGCGCATCCAGGGCGACCGGATCGCCACCGCCATCAACACCGTCATGGATGCGCGCGGCGAGGGCGCCCAGGGCACGGCCGCCTGGTACGGGCAGGCCCAATCCATGACCTCCAGCAACGCGCTCCACCTCGCCCGCTACTGCACCGCCGACGAGGCCGCCGCGAGCCTCTGCACTATGTCGGTCCGGCCCAATGCTGACGTGCGCGCCGCCACCTTCAACCAGGAGGTCTATACCGACGTCGACGAGGTGAACGCGGCCAATGACTATGCCACCAACGTCGTGCAGCCCGTCGTGCCGGCTGCCCTGCGCGGCGACCACCTGAGCTCCGTCGAGGGGCAGAATGCCTCTGCCCTCCGCCGCGCCTACGACGCCCGCATGTCCCTGGCCCGCTCGGTCTTCACCACGCAGATTGCCATGAATGCGCCGGCCGTGACGCTGAACGAGGCACAGCGCGCCCTGATTACCGCGCGAGGCGGCACGCCGCCCGATGCCAGCTCTTGGATGCAGGTCCTCTCCCTGGAGGTGGACCGGCGCTTCTCTGACACCGGCTGGGCGTCGTCGCTGCAGGCCATGCCGCCCGCGGCCGTCTCCCGCGAGATCGCCGCCCAGCTCGCCCTCTCCAACTACCTTGCCCTGCAGAACCTGCGGGTCGGCCAGCAGATCGCGGCCGTCGGCGCCGCCAATCTCGCGGTCGCCACCGAGCGCGGCTTCCCCGGCATCGTCCCCGTCCCCTCCCCCTCCTTCGCGACCAACTGAGGAGCCACAGGCATGTCCGCCACCCTGAACGAGCCGCCGCGCGCGACCCAACGCGGCCCCGACCCGCTCCGCGAGGTCTTCGACCGGATGAACGAGGCGCGGGGCGTCCTGGCCGGCCACGATCCGAAGCTCAGCCAGCAGATCAACGAGGTCACACGCCTGCTGCACCAGCCCGACACCCTCCGCGATGCTGCGCTGCTCACCCGGGCGGCCTATGTCTACCAGGATTTTACCCGGCTGGCGGGTCCCGTCGCCGGCGTGCCGGACAACCTGCGCGCCGAGCTGGGCCGCCTCGCCGGCTCGGCGCCCGGCCTCGCCAACGAGCGCATCCACGACCTTCTGCGCGAGGTGCCGGGCCTGCGGGATCGCTCGCTGGTCCATTCGATCCGCTCCCTGGCCGTCGCCACCGGAAAGGAGGGCGGCGATCAGCACCGTCCGGACGTGCTGGACAAGGTGGAGACCTTGGAGCGACGCGTCATGGCCGTCTCGCCGGGCTTCGGCGGCCTCGCGGCCCGGCATGCACAGCCCGATCTCGCCACGGCGGCGCCTGCCCCGACCTCCCCGGCGCCCACAGGCGGCGGGGCGCCAGGGACCACGCGTGGCTCCTCGCCCGAGGAAAGGGTCCAGGCCAGCGCCTCTCCTGGCGAAGGCGCGCGCCAGGCACGCCAGTCCGAAGCGGTCCAGCCCGCTCCGGCGGCCCAGGCAGCGACGCCGGCCGGCCGCTCCCCGGAAGCCCAGCCGGCAACGGCCGCCCAGACAGCGCCGGCAGCCCAACCGGCGACGGCCGTGCCGGCGAGCCCGGTCGAGCGTCTGGTCGCGGCCATGGTGCCGCCGCGTCCGAGCAGCCCGCCCTGGGAACCGACGCCCACGCAGCTCGGCGAACGTCTCGCCAACTATCTTGGCAACCGGGCCGACAACAAGGCGCTGGAGGCGGCCGAAGCCTCGGGGCAGCGTGCCATCGAGGCGCTGCGCGGTTTTGCCCAGGGTGTCGGCGCGGCGGTGATGGCCCGCATCAACGAGGCGGCACGTAGCGACCCCCGTGGCGTAGAGGGCGTCCTGTCCGAGATGCGCGAAGGCGGCCGGCACGCCGAGCTGCGCTCGCAGTTCAACAACGCTCTCGTCCAGGAGAAGGGAGTTGCCGCCGCCTACGACGCAGCCGCCTCGGCGGTGCGGCAGTATGGCAGCGATCGCCAGGCGGCCGAGGCGGTCGTCCTGAAGCGCTCCGAGCCGGCGACGCTGGCCGGGCGCTTCGAGCGGCTCGACGCCGCCATCGGCGAGGCGGCGTCGCACCTGCCCTCGCGCCAGGAGGGCAAGAGCGTGGTGGACGAGCTCGGCCAGAAGGTTGCGGACCTCGTCCGCCGGGCCGTCGATGGCATCCGCAACGTCTTCCAGCAGGACCAGCGGCCGGCCGCCTCGGCGTCCTCCTCTCCCTCGCCTGGGCCGTAGGGTCATCGGTCAAGGAGCATGGACCGCTCAGGGAAAAAAGTGGACCTAAGAGCGTGGGGTTGGACCATTGAACGGCGTTGTTGCGTAAATCTTGCAGGTAGGCCTACATGAGCAAGGCATCGTCACGGGGTGAGCGGCCGAAGACCCGCTACCGGACCCGGAACTGGGGGGAGTATGACCGTGGTCTTATTGCCCGGAGCGACCTGACGGTGTGGATCTCGCCTGACCTGGCGTGGCACGCCGCCGAGGGGACGGGTCGGCGGGGACGGCCACCAACGTTCAGCGATGCGGCGATCCAGGCAGTGCTGACGCTGAAGGTGCTGTGCCAGCTTCCACTGCGGGCGGCCCAGGGCATGGCGGGGAGCCTGATCCAGCTGGCGGGCCTCGACTGGAGGGTGCCGCATTACAGCACCCTCTTGGGGCGTCAGAAGGACCTCACCGTCGTCATCCCCTACCGCCCACGGGGCGGACCGCTGCACCTCGTCATCGACAGCACGAGCCTGAAGGTGCTGGGCGAGGGCGAGTGGAAGGTGAGGAAGCACGGGGCCGACAAGCGGCGGGTCTGGCGCAAGGTGCACCTGGTGATCGACGCTGATAGTCACGAGGTCAGGGCCATGGAGATGACCGACCACCGGCACGGGGACGGTGAGATCGTGCCGGGCCTGCTGGCACAGTTGCCGAAGGCCGAGCGGATCGGCGTCATCAGCGGCGACGGCGCCTACGACACTCGCGGCGTCTACGAGGCCTCTGCGGCTCGCCAGGCCGACTTGGTCGTGCCACCGCGGCGCAACGGCCAAGCTATGGAAAAGGCGAACCACGGGAGCGACAGAGCGGAACGAGACGCTGCGCGCGATCCGGCACCTCGGGCGGCGGCTGTGGAAGCGGTGGAGCGGCTATCACCGCCGCAGCCTGGCCGAGACGGCCATGTCACGCCTCAAGCGCCTGGGCGAACGCCTGTCAGCCCGTGATCCCGCCCGTCAGGTCGCCGAAGTTCAGATCCGCTGCGCCATCCTCAACACCTTCAACGCCCTTGGTATGCCCGACACCATCGTTCGCGCTTGATCAAACCATCAAAGACCAAGCCTCGCCCTCAGACTGAATTCCGCAACGGCGCCCGGGGGATCAGCTGATAGAGCCGCATGTCCGGATCAAGCCTCTGCTGTCGGATCAGATCCATGATGGGGATCGAGTTCTGATGCCCGCAGCTGCAGAGCACTCGCAAGAACATGCTCTTGCGATACCAGAGCGGATCGACGGGCTTCGGGCTCCCGTCAAGGTGTCGGGACATAGGAATACCAGAACAATTAGTGAGCATTGTCGCACGAGGCGCTGCTGCCAGCTATATTCGCGCGATGGACCCTTTGAAGCTGCCGCCGCTCCGAGACGACGCGGACCGTCGCAAGTATCTCCTCGAGATCGACCGCCTGGTGCGGATGCGCTCGGCTCCCGGATCGGCGGAAGCAGCGAAGCTGGAAGCGTGGGGGAATGCACTGCGTGAGGACCAGGACCGAGATGTGGCCGCGCGTCATGCCGCTGTTCTGGAAGCGACGGGAAGACCGGCAGGAGTTCCGGCAGGCTGGAAGGCGTGATCGTCGGCCAAAACATTGAAAATCAAGGGCCACTCCTATAGGTAGGTGGCCCGGAGGTGGGTATGACACACCGATTCAATCTAGGCTTTTTGACGGGTGGGCATTTCAGCCGTCCTGTCAGCCGACTTATCGATGAGGACGAAGCACCGTTCGAGATGGCAAATTTGCGCCCTCAGACGACGGGGTTGCCGTTCGTCGTGTTCGTAAGCCAGCAAGGTGGCGCCAGACATGCCACGCGTATCAAGATAAGCAACCTTCCTTCCTTTAAGCCTGACCAAGCCGCTACGATCACCCTGGATCATCCGCCACAGCTCATGCATGCCGAAAACGTCCGGATCACCAACAGAGAATTTGAGCAGTTGAAGCTCTGGATCGAACTGAACCGAGAAGTGATTGAGGGATTTTGGAACGGCTCGATCCCGTATATCGAAGATCTATTGCCTCAGATCAAGGCCGTCTGAGGCAATGGGCTCGCGGCGGCATTAACTGTCAAGAATGAGAGTTGAACCCATTTGTCTCTCATTTGGGCTGAATTCTGATAGATAGCGAGCATGTGCTATCCTTCGTGATTGTCATTGGCCCCACGCTCTGTAGCGATGCGGTCCTGCACCTTACCAAACCTGTTCAGCACATCAGGGTGGATGGCGACGACATCGATTGTCATGGCCTCTCTCCTGTGTCGGGGATAGCTGTCGTTCGTGAAAGTCCGGCATCTCCGTCTCTCATTTCAGGCGAATTTTGAGAGATAGGCGGTTGCGGGGCGGCCTTGAGCATGTCCTCGTAAAGCTCTTGCGCCCATTTTTGGTGTGTTTTCCAAGCAGCGCCTACGTCACCAAGTAAATCTCGCATTTTCTTCGGCGTTGTTGCGTAAATCTTGCAGGTAGGCCTACATGAGCAAGGCATCGTCACGGGGTGAGCGGCCGAAGACCCGCTACCGGACCCGGAACTGGGGGGAGTATGACCGTGGTCTTATTGCCCGGAGCGACCTGACGGTGTGGATCTCGCCTGACCTGGCGTGGCACGCCGCCGAAGGGACGGGTCGGCGGGGACGGCCACCAACGTTCAGCGATGCGGCGATCCAGGCAGTGCTGACGCTGAAGGTGCTGTGCCAGCTTCCACTGCGGGCGGCCCAGGGCATGGCGGGGAGCCTGATCCAGCTGGCGGGCCTCGACTGGAGGGTGCCGCATTACAGCACCCTCTTGGGGCGTCAGAAGGACCTCACCGTCGTCATCCCCTACCCGAGCAGTAGCTGGACGGCGCGGAGGTTGCCGGTGTGCCGGTAGATCAGGGCCTTGGGGTCGACAGCGACTAGCGGCCACTGCAGCGAAGAGCATTGGTGGCTAATCGGATTTTCAACTTAGGCCTGTTCGCATCGGCGGCGTGCATCCTCGCAGCCCAACCCCGCCGCGAGGACACGATGCGCCGTAGAACCCTGATGGCCCTGGCGACCCTGGTGCCGGCCTTGCTCCTGGCAGGGCCGGCACTGGCCCAGGGAACGGGCGTGAACCTCAGTTGGTCCGCCCTCGATCCCGGCGACGACTGGGCCGCGACCGTCATCCGCTCGGTCTTCCCCATCGACGGCTCGACCGGCACGGTCAGCACCGGCAATGCCGCCACGGTGATCGGCACCCTGGTCCGCTCCCTCACCGGCTTCGTGGCAGCCATCGCCATGTTCTATCTCGTCTACTCCATGATCATGCAGATCTGGCGCGGCGCGGAGACGTCGCGCCTGCTCACCGACGGCATGAGCGGCATGGCCGCCCTCCGTCTCGGTGCCGCTGCGATCTTCATGTTTCCGCTGGCCAACGGCTTCTCGACTGGTCAGGCGGCCGTGGTGCAGGCCTCGATGTGGGGCATCGGCATGGCCAAAACGGTCTACACCTCGGCGGTGACGGCCATCGGTGCCGATGCCCGCGTCATCGCCGAGCCCATCGTCCCCGGCAGCCGGACCATCGTGGCGGGGTTGATCCGCAACGAGCTCTGCCGGGCCCTGGTCAACGCCGCCGCCAACAACGCCAACCTCGTGCCGGCGCCGGGCCCGATCTCCTCGGGCGGGGTCGGCAACGTCCCTGGCTTCGACACCTGGGCCTACCGGATGTCCAGCGGCAACGAGACCGGCGCGCCGGTCTGCGGCACCGTGACCCTGGCCAAGGCCAGCGGCACCAACACCGTCGCCGGGGTCGATGTCGGCATGGCCGACAAGCAGCGCCAGATCCTGACCACGGTGCTGACCGGAACGATCCGCCCGCAGGTCGAGAGTGTGGCACAACAGTTCTATGCCGACCGCCGCGCGGCCGATCTGCAGCCCCTGATGAGCGTTCTGACGTCCGCCACCAGCCAGTACAACAGCCAGCTCACCGCCGCCGCCAGCAGCGCCATGAGCAGCATCCGCAGCGCGTTGCAGGATGCCCGTGGCAGCGGTGCCACGCCCGATGCCACTTCGATCCGGTTGAGTGCGCTCGGCTGGTCGGCCGCCGGTGCCTACTACCTGGAGTTCTCCCGCCTCAACGGCGCCACGCTGTCGTTGATGAGCGGCGTGCCCCGCGTCGAGCGTCCCTCCTATCTCGGCCTCGGCCCCGCCCTGACCGCCGACGTGACACCCCTCTCCGCGGCGGCCGAGGCCTTCATGGAGCGGGTAAGCGCCTACGTCGCCACCACCGACCAGACCAACACGCCGTTCGGCGGCTCGGGCCTGTTCTCCGGCGCCTCGCCGGCCGAGGATGGCGCCGGCATGGTCGAGCGGGTCTTCCGCTCGCTGGGCCTGAGCGAACGCATCCTGTCCCTCGTCACCAACTACTTCGTCACCCCCGGCACCAGCGTCTGGATCGACCCGTTCGGCAACCTGATGCAACTCGGCCACGCCATGGTCGCGACCGCCATGGGCGCGCTCGGGACAGCTGGCATCGGCGTGGGAGGCACGAACGCCGTGGGCACCGCCCTCGGCGGCGTGCCGGTGCTGGGTGGGGTCCTGGCGGCCGGATTCACCGGGCTGGGCAAGGTGCTGGAGTTCCTCGGCCCGGCGATCTTCGCGTTGATCTCGGGCCTGCTGATCCCCGGCCTGACCATCGCCTACGTCCTGCCCCTCATCCCCTTCCTGATCTGGGTCGCGGGCGTCGCCGGCTGGCTGATCCTGGTGTGCGAGGCGGTCATCGCGGTGCCGCTGTGGATGCTGGCGCACATGACCATGCGCGGCGAGGGCCTCCACGGCACCGCGACGGAAGGCTACTCGCTGCTGTTCAACGTGCTGTTCCGCCCGGTGCTGATGCTGCTCGGGCTGTTCGTCGGCTACTTCATCTTCGCCAGCATGTCGTGGCTGCTGCGCCTGAGCTTCGGGGTGGCGACGGGCTTCGTGCTGGGCAACGGCTGGGTGGTGACCAACGTGCTGGGCGTCGTGGTGCTGCTCTGCATCTTTGTCCTCGCCCACGTCGTCCTGGCGCTGATGTCCTTCCGGATGATCTCCCTGGTGCCCCACCACATCCCGCGCCTGATCGGCTTCCTGCCGGCCAACCGGGTGGACATGGACGGATTCAGCCGGGATGCGGCCCTGGTTGGCGCTGCTGGGGCGCTAGAGCGGATTCAAGGGGCTGTCACGCCAAGGGTAGGCAAGCAGGGCTCTGCTGGCGGATCCATAAACGGTCCACAGCACGGGACTGAACGCCCTCGCCTTGCCACTAATCCAAGTGATAGTATGGACTCCACGCTGAGGGCCGCGACCGACATCTCGCCATCTCAGAGGGAGGGCTAGATGGACGACCATGAAACTGGAATCAGTGGCGCCGCTGGTTACCTTCTGGGGAGGATTGCGGCAGAGAGTGCGCAAAACCAAGCGCAGTTCCGGGAATACCTACAGTCGCGCTTTTCCTCTCGCCGCCCGCAGCGCTCCTATGACGCTGGTGACGTAGAAAGCGCTATCGCGGAGTGGAAGGCGGTCGTCCAGTCTCTCGAAACCGCTATCCAGCGACTACGCGAGCAGGGTGTCGCTGTCGTGACGGAGCGCAACCAATGGCGCGACTATGCGCGGGCCGTTGAGGGCGAGCGGGAAGCCTTGCGAACCCAGGCCAGCGCGCTGCAGGACAACAAGTTCCGGCTTCTGGATCGCGTCGTCGACCTGGAAGCGGAAAACTCCGGACTGCTGGAAGACGTGGAGATGCTTCGCGCCGAGGTGGCCCGGCTCAGGAACGGGACCGACTAGCCCCGGCCGTTCGCACCGGGGCCGGGCAGCATGGTGCCACAACCAGGACAGGCCCCATGCTCCCCTCCCGATCCGCCCTCCTCGCCGCCCTCGCCGCCCTCTCCCTCGCGGCCTGCAGCAGCGGCAACGTCCGCACCACCAGCAGCTACAATGCCCCGGCGGCGCCCTCTGTCAGCAACCCCAATTACGATCCCTTTGCCGCGCCCGGCACGGTCAACGCCACATGGGCGCCGCCCGTGCTCAACCGCAACGGCACCATTGTCAAACCCAACGACCCACGTGGCGCCATGGCTGGCCGGCCCGACTACGAACATGCCCCCTGGGCGACCGGGGCCGCGGGCGGTGCAGTCTACGCTCCCCCCGGCACCTTCTAGCCGCCCCTCGGCCAGAAGCCCTCGGCCGTGCGCAGATAGGCGCCGGCCGGGGCCAGCCGCCGCGTCCTCAGCTGCCAGTTCGCCCAGGCGTTGCGGAAGGCCAGCACGAAAAAGGCGGCGCAGAAGGGCAGGAACTGCAACGCCGCCCAGAACCGTCCGCCTCCGCCCGCCGGCATCGCCACCATCTGCCAGACCCACAGGAGCAGGGCGATCCAGCCCGCCGCGAAGCAGCCCCACGCGACCCGAGCCGTCTGCCGCCGCCTCTCCTTCCAGCGCTTCTCCAGCTCGAACTCGGTGATGCCCATGTTGAACGCCGTGGCCACCGGATCGAGATAGCCCCGCGCGTCGGCCACCGGCCCGCTCTGTCGTGCCGGTCCCCGCCGGATCGCGCCGCCCAGCCCGCGCAGCAGGCCATATCCCGAGCGGATCTCGCTGGCGCCAGCCATCTCGCCCGTGCGACGCGCCATCCAGAGAGGGCCGGCCGTCAGCCAGGCCAGCCGAGAGCGGCGGGCGGGCTTCTGGCCCGAAAGGCCGGGGCCGAGGTCAATGGCCATGGCTCAGCCCGCCGTCGCCGAGGCGAGCACCGCCTCGATGTTGGTCGGCATCCCGTCCACCCGCCCTTCGGTCCCGTCCGCCTTGCGCCAGATCAGGGTGGGCGTGCCGCGCAGCGCGATCGCGGCCGCCGCGGCCGTGTTCTCCCGCAGGCGGGCCGGCGCCTCGGGGCTGGGCGCCGAGCGCAGGTCGCCCCGGCTCCACGCCGCGACCATCCCCTCCGCCGAATGGCTTAGCATCGCCAGAGCATCGGCCGTGCTGCGTCCGGCATTGGCGTGGTCGAGGATGGCGACCGGGATCACGGACAGCCGCAGGCGGCCGGCCGCGACCAGCGGCTGGAACCGC
The DNA here is from genome assembly GCF_002754815.1 of Roseomonas sp. FDAARGOS_362. GTDB lineage: Bacteria > Pseudomonadota > Alphaproteobacteria > Acetobacterales > Acetobacteraceae > Roseomonas > Roseomonas mucosa. Next base: position 27,778 of record NZ_CP024587.1, read on the forward strand.
TGCAAGGCCTGCACGGAGTAGCCGCATTGCGGATCGACGAACATCCAGACATGCGGCGCGGCCTCGGCGCCGACCACCCCGGCATGCGCCCGCTGGGCCACCGCCAGGGGGCTGGCGGCAGCCGCACCGGATGCAGCGGCGGCGACGATGGGCACCGCAGCAGGCGGGGCCGGTGGTGCGCCAGCCGGCACGTCCCCGATCGTGACGGTCGGGATCGCTCCCTCGATGCCCGCGACGTGATCGCGGGTGAGGTTCCTGCCGGCCGCGTCCCACATGATCCCGGGGATCACCCGCTCGCCATCCGGGGTGGCGTAGAACACCTGAAAGGTGTCGCCGCTGCGCAACACCAGCCCACGCAGCCCCTCCCGCTCGCCCAGATCGGTCACGCTGGAACCGCCGGTCGCGCGCAGCCGGGCCAGGGTCAGGTCCATCGGGAAGCCCGCCACCATCGCCTGGCCGGAGGGCAGGACGGAGAGCAGCATGAACTCGGCGCCCGCGCGCGCCACCACCAGCCGGAGCCCGTGGTTGAGACCCATGTCCTCCAACGTGGCGCCTGCTTTGACGACCCGCTGAAGGACCGGCGCCGACAGGCCGGCACCGGTCGCGGCGGCAGTCCGCGTGGCATCTGACGGAGCGGTGGGTACGGCCGCGGGCGATGCCACGGGCGCGGATGGGCGGGGCGTGGCGGCGCCATCGCCGGACGGCCAGGCTTGCGGCGTGGCTGGCATGGGCGCCGGCAGCGTGAAGGCCGGGGGTGGCGGCGGAGGCTGTCCGCTGCCGGCCTGCGGCGCGCACAGCGATTGCGCGAGGGCAAGGCCGGGAAGTCCCGCGCAGGCGCAGGTGGTCAGGAGGATGCGTCGCATGAATGCCCGTCCGGTTCTGATGACCGGACGAGGCTAGGCGGGCCCCATGCGAACGGGCCCGCCGTTCGGTCCGGTGTCCCAGGTCCCGATCCCGCCGTCCGCTGCGTCGAGGAGGTCCTGCACCGCGTCGATCAGGTTCAGCTGCAGCGGCAGGAAGCCCGGCATCGCCTCGAAGGCATCGCGACGATCCAGACAGGAGCCGATCAGCGTGGCCAGCGCCACGGCACCCGTGACGGTTCGGGGAATGGTCAGGGCGAGGTCGGCCAGCAGGCCGTGAAGGCGCAGCTCTTCTTCCGCGTAGAACGCTTCGTCCGGAACGGCTTCGACGAGTTGGAGCGCGTCCCGGGCCAGCGCGACGAGGTAGGCATCCCGCGAGGCTGCCCTCTCCGTTTCCCTGGCCGATGCCGGCACGGCGGCCAGCCGGGGAAGCAGGTCGCGGACGCTGCTCGCATAGGTCCTCGCGAGGTCGGCCAGTGGCTGGTTCGCTTCCCCTTCCTGATGCGCCGTGACGAGAAAGAGCAGGATCTCGCAATAGCAGCGCAGCCCTGCCGGGCTCGCCGGAGCCAGGGCGGCCGTCCGTTCGATCAACCGGGTCCACTGGCCCTGGACCACGATCTGCGCCTCGTAGGCAGCGCCGTAGGCCCTGTCGTCCGGTATCCGCTCGGCCTCGTCCAGACGAAGCAGGCCGTACACACAGGCCTTCTCCAGCGCCACGATGTTCCGCAGATGCTGCCGCAGCGCCGTGGCGTCCGGCTCAACCGCCTTCGGCTGGCAGCGGTCATTCCCCCCGGCAACCTCGTTGGTTGCACCGGACGGAGATCTCCCACGCAGGAACATCCTAGGCGCGGTCCCCGCCGCCGGTAGAGTTGCCGGAGCCGGTGGTGCCGGCGCTACGCTTTGTGGCCGCCTGCCCTGGCGTACCGTCCCTCGACCCGCAGCACGATGTCGCCCTGGTAGTCAAGGTCCACGCGCAGCAGGGACATGAGCCGGTCGAGGCTGCGGAACGTCCGCTTGCGGGTGGGATAGGCCACATGAAAGGCGTGCCAGTCTGGGTGCCAGCTACCCACCACATAAACCGAGTAGACGGTGCTGCCGCCTTCCAGAGCCTTGCCCTCGACCAGCACCGAGCGGAGATAGCCCCCGCGCCGCAGCCAGCCACGGACCTCGGGATAGGTAACCGGCAAGGGCCCTGGATCGGCCTGCTGTTCGTCGACGGACGCATGACAACAACCCTTGGTGTCGGCACCGGATTCCCGGTGGTTCTGCTTGCGTCCCGTCATCGCGCCAGAATGGCGGAAGGACAGGAGGGGTGGCTAGGGGCGGCAGACTGGCAGGCTGCCCCGCTCAATCCTCGCTTTACACATCGGCCACCGCTTCCAGCGCCATCGCGAGATCCGGATAACGGCGGCTGTTGCCGTCGAACTCGTCGAGTTGCCAGCCCTGGGCGACCGGATAGGCGATCCAGCCAGGCACACCGTCCGGCTCGCCGATCTCCACAACCCCGGCGCCCGCGGTGCCCAGGTCGCGCATCCTGGCGTGCAGGCCCCAGGGCGCTGCCCCATGGTTCCAGCGTGCGATTTCAGCGCGCTGCGCGTCCCGGATCGGCCTCTCCCTTGCGATATGCTCGCCAAGGGCGGCGGGATCGACGCAGTACAGATCGTAGAGGTTTGCGCTGAGGCCAATTCGCACATTGTTGGCGTGGCGTTTTTGCCGTCTTGCACCGAATGGCCAAAGGTCGAATAGGGCTCCCACTGCTCATCTCGCTTCTGCGTGCTTCGCCTGTGACTTGCCTAGCTTGACGCGCTTCGGTTGAGCAACGACGTAGATGATACGTCGCTAGATTGTACTTTCATCAAAATGAGTATTTTCTGAGGATCGCTTGTGCGTTTCATGCGTTCCACTCAGGTCGATCGCTGGCTCGGTGCGCTGCCTGGTGGGAGATCATGAAATGGCGCGTGCGTTATTAAGGAACGTCTGGAAGAGAGCCGCCTGTCCCGCCACAGATCACGAAATCGTGACCGTCTACGGACGCGGATCAACCGCGCAGGAGGCGGTGCAGCGCTGCGACGACGCCCTTCGCCAGCAGACCCTGGCCGCACCCACCCTGTTGCTGGTGTTCATTGGAGGCAAGCACAATCCCGGCGCGATGCTCTCGACACTGAGGCAATACTTTCCGGGCGTGACGGTGGTGGGCGGATCGGCGGCTGGCGTCATCGGGGCCAGCGAACTCGGTTATAGCGGCCTGGAGGTGGGCATCGTCGCCTTCTTCAATGCCGCGACCACTCCCCGGGTCCACACCACCCATGCCCTGGAGGAGAGCGACTACGACGGCGGCCGGATGCTCGGCGCCGCCGCCCGCCGCGAGCACAACGACAGCTCGGTCGTTCTCCTGCTCTACGACAGCGTGCGCTCTTTCGAGCCGCGCGAGTTGCATGTCGCGGGCTCCGTCCTCGAGGGCTTCGAGAGTTGTTGGCGCGAGGATGGCTCGGTCGTCGGCGGCGGCCTGCTGACCGATCTCAACCTCACCGACAGCTGGATGCTGCTCGATGGCGCGGTCCACCGGCATGCCGCCGCGGCCCTGGTGTTCCCGCCCTGCGTCACAGCCACGACCGTGGTACTCCGAGCCTGCCGTCCCGTGAGTACCTACATGACGATCACCCGCATCGGGGGCGCGGAGGTGTTCGAGCTCGACAACCGCCCCGCGCTCGAGGTCATCGAGGCGCGCATCGGCCAGCCCCTCATCGACGCCGCGGGCCACCCCAACCGTATCATGACGCTCGGCGAGAAGCTGGACGATCCCTGGGAGGACGGCGGGCCCGACGACTATGTCAACCGCCTGATCCTGACCGGCAACCGAGACACCGGCAGCATCACCCTGTTCGAGCCCGACTTCGCCGAGGGCGCCATGGTGCAGCTCATGCAGAACGACAACGAGCTCATGCTGGCAGCGGCCCGCGACGGTGCCGTTGCCGCGATGCGGGCTGGCGCGGATGCCGGCGAGGCGATCCTGCGCCTCTACATCGACTGTGCCGGCCGGGCCAGCGTGATGAGCGGCACCGACGAGGAGGAGGCCAGCGTGGTGACGAAGACACTGATCGACCGGGTGCCCTTCATGGGCTTCTACTCCGGCGTCGAGATCGCCCCGATCCGCCAACGCAGCCAACCCCTGGATTGGACTGGCGTCCTGACGACGCTGAAGGTGCAGCGGCCGTGAACCCGCCGGTGCCGCGTGCCTCCTTCGAGCGTCAGTTCCTCTACTACCGCCGGCTCTGCGCCTCGCTCGGCGAGGATCTCCAGCGGATGCAGGACGAACGCACGCGCCTGACCGGCGAGGTCCGGCTGCATCAGCTGCAGGCGCGCTTCGATCGCGACTTGTCCCATACCGCGGCCTACGCGCTCGACACCGAGCAGCTGATGGGGCGCCTCCTCGAGTTGCTCGCCGAATACATGCTCTGCACCAAGGCGCTGATCCTGGCCGAGCGGGCGACCGGCAAGGGCGAGTTCGCCGTCGTCTCGGCGCTCGGCTGTGACGAAGACACCCGACATCTGGTCTTCGAGGTGGGCGAGCCGCCCACCGTTGCGCAGATCCCTGGCGACCATGGAACGCCGGCCAGTATCCGTCAGGCGCTGCTGCCGCTTCTCGATCACCTCGGCGGCGGCCCGATGGTCTGGCAGTACGATGCCGACAGCGGCTATGCGCTGGCCATCCTCGGCGGCAGCGGTCCCGCCGGGCAGATCTTTCGCCAGCAGGGTGCCGAGCTGGGCCATACCGCCCTGACCGGCCTGATCCACGGCCTCTGGCGGATCCGCAGCCTGGAGCGGCAGCCTCCGGTTCGCCCTCCGGCCCCGTCGCCGGTGGCGACGGAGGCGGCCGAGCGCCCGGACCGCAACGAGCGAACAGCGCCCCGGCGCATGGATCCGGCGAAGCCGGTCATCCGCGAGGGCGACATTGCCGAGGGGATCAGGAAGGGTGGCGGCATCCGGGAGGTGGTGGTGCTGGGGCAGGACGACGGCGAATACCTGGTGCTGGTGCGCCCGAGCTGGGCGGCCGGCTTCCGGCGGGTGACCACCTATCGGGGCCTGTCGGACCGGAGCTTCCGGGACCTGAACCGCCTCGTCACCTTCGTGCGCAAGGCCTGCCGCTTCCCGGGCAGCATCGTCCTGCTCGACATCCATGCCCAGGAAGCCCGGGCACTCCGGCCGGGCGTGCCACACCTGGTCCACAGCAACGAGGCGCATGCCCGATGAGCGTTGCCACGTCCCCCCAGACTTCTTGGGCCAAGCGGATGGGTTCCGGCCGCCGGGCTTCCCTCGGTCAGCCCGGCCTGTGGCTTCGCCTGCCTGCGGCCCTGTCCTGCTGCCTGTTGCTGCTCGCGGCCTGCCAGGCGCCTGGACGCACGGTGTCGCCGAGCGTGGGCTCACCGCTCCCCGGCGACACCTCCATCGGCATGGCCGCCGTTCCGGAGGACGCCCGGACGGCGCGCGCCAGGGTCGGTGTGACCATGATGGTCAACAACACCATCCGCGACTTCACGGCGGCCTACGATCGCCAGGGCATGAGCGGCGTCATCGCCGCCATCGACCAGTGCTACGTCACCGCGATCTCTCCTCTCCGCACGCCCCAGGACGTCCGGGATTGCCTCGTGCTCGACATGGTGGCCTTCCGCATCGACAACGCCGCCTCCGGCAACGGCCCGCCCGGCGGACCGCAGCAGATACCCTACTTCCGGAAGGCCGCCGCGGCCCGGCGCTGGGACCGCTACGCCCCGTTGGGCAACCTTGCCCGCGGCGAGGAGGCCGCCAGCTTCATGACGAATGCCTCCGAGCTCGTCCTGCAGGAGTACAATCGCCGCCGTGCCGCGCCCCGGGTGAGATGAGCCATGCGCCCCCTGCTTCTCGCGGCGGCGCTGCTCGCTGCCTCCCCGGCCTGGGCGCAGCGTCCCATCCCGGACGTCGACAACAGCCCGGGCCTGCAATGCTGGGGCATCCGGGGCGGTCCCTCGGCGCAGGTCTTCGTGTTCGCCGCGCCAGACACCATCGCGGAGAAGATAGGCCGCGTCAGTTCCTGGACCGCCGTCACCGGTCCCGCCCGCAACGCCTTCCTGCCGGTGGAGACCCAGACCGGCGTGCGCGGCTGGGTGATGAAGGAGAGCATCGAGCGTGGCCGCTGGATCGGCATGAAATGCGTCGCCCGCCGCGACGAGCGCGGCCATGTCTACTTCGTCTACGGCGGCCAGCCGCCGCGCTGAAACACGCTCAGGCCGAGGCGGCGGGGCTGTCCAGGCCGAACAGCCAGGCCCGCCAGGCCAGCCCGGGCTCGCTGTCGGCATCGGTCACCGAGGCAACCGGGAGATGCAAGCGCCGGCGCTTCACGGTGGCCAGGTCGTAGGGAGCCGCGTAGGCCTCCCGCAGCGCGATGCTCGCCGGCTTGTCCCGGAACACCGACAGCAGTTCGATCTCTAAACCGGGGAAGCCGAGGCGCCCCTGGTGGTCCAGGTGATCAAGCAGATCCTGCCCGAGCAGGACACCGGGCACGTCCTCCGTCGTCTGCGACATCAGCGCCAGCGGCTCCCGCGGGTCGGCCGTGTCGATGCAGAGCCAGTCGCCGCCGGCCAACGGCATGACGGGGAAGCCCCGCTCCAGATAGCCGAGCAGGTGGCGTGTCCTGTCCCGTCCCCTGGGCGTGTCATGCGGGTCCGGGGCGCGCCAATCCCGCAGGCTCCCGTGCCATTCGTGCCAGTTCGAGGCCACCTCGCCCAGGCTGATGCGGATCTCGCCCCGGTCGGCCAACGGTTCGGAGGTGTTGTATTTCTTGAGATGCAGGCAGAAGCGCGGCGGCGGCTTCAGGTCCAGCATGCTCAGCACCACTCCCTCCACGTTCCGGATTTCCGTAACCGGCAGCGACCATTCGACGGCCAGGTGGGCGGAGGTGCCCAGGAAGAAACCGCGCAACGTCGCTGGCAGAGGCCGGCCGATCTGCGCCTCGACGGCCGCTACCTCGGCCTCGCCCGCCGGCGGCGCGCATTCGGCCAGGACGGGCTCGCGCTTCCCGCCCCGGCGCACCAGGCCTAGCCGGGCCGCAGCCGCCTGGAAGGCATCGAGATCCTTGCGGATGCGCTCCCCCTGTGGCCGGTCCTGGCTGTTCTTGCTTGTCATCCGGACCTCCCGATCTCGCCGCACAGGGTGTACGAACCGCCTGCAAACGTCCAAAGGCGAAGACAGGACCGGTCCCCCAGCTGACCAGACAGAACCCGCTACCTGTTGAACGGGGGCGAGGCAAGGCAGTAGCGGTTGCCGAAGGGGCCGGAGGCTCGCCATTCGCAGGGCCCAGGTCTCACTCGGAGCGGCATCGACCGTTAGGAGACCACCATGGCCGGCCCCTCCGGGGCGTCCGACGACGCCTCGTCCTCCGATTCTGCGACCAAACCCCGATGCTCCAGCGCCGGAAGCCGAGGCGCTTCCGCCAGCATCGGCCCATGAACCGAAGCCGCTTTTCACGCTCTGCCGTGGCACCCACGGAAAGACCCTGTTCACATGCCGGTCAGTGACCGCGCCAGACAGGCCGGTTACGGTATCTTGGTCGGCCGTGCGGACCGCACCTGTCCCAGCCTCTCGGTCTACATCGAGAATGTCACCGCCCAGCCGAGTGCAGGCACCACTAAGTACTGTGTCGGAAGTCATGCGGGATGTGCTCCGATGATCGAGAGGGCACGTTCAGGTGACTGGTTGAGGCTGTCAAAGAAGGTGCGAGTGGCATCGAGGAGGGCGTCGATGCTTTCGTAGAGTTCGCAGTGCGTGACCTCCCGGCGGTAGTGCCGGCACAGCATCTCGACCGGGTTCAGCCAGGGACTGTAGGTGGGAAGGTAGAGCAGGACGAGACGGCCTGCAGCGCCACGCAGCACGGCTTCGACTTCGTCATCCTCGTGGGTGCTGGCGTTGTCCCAGGCGACGGTGACGGTGCCATGCGGATGGCGCTGCAGAAGGGCCTTCAGCAGTTCGGCGACTTCGCGGCGCCGCTTGTGGCGGCGCGCGATGACGACGGCCTCGCCGGTGCGCCACTCGACGGCGCCAAGGCCGTAGCGGCGTGTTGGTTGAGCGGGCGTCGGCACCATGACCTGCCGCCCTCTGGGAGCCCAGAGGGCCCGCAGGGTCGGGAGCCAACTGATGTTGAACTCGTCGGCGTAGTAGAAGGCATCGCCCTCGTTCAGGCTGCTGCGGGCAGTTTCGAGCGCCCCTTTTTGAGGGCATATTCCGGATCAGGGCTGGTGATGCTGTGCTGCGGTCGGCTCAGCGCCATGCCGCCTTCACGCAGCAGGCGACAGATGCTCGGCGTGCTCATGCGCACCCCGGTCAATTCCGCCAAGTGGTCGGCCAGACGCGCCGCCGTCCAGAGCGAGAAGGGCAGACCCAGCGCGCGTGGGCGGGAGCGCGCGATCTGGAGCAGGCGTTCGCGGTACCCCGACGTAGCCTTGGCGGGTGCACCCGCTCGGGGTGCGTCCGACAACCCCTCCACGCCCTCTGCCTGATAACGGGCGAGCCAGCGACGCACCGTTTCCTCGTCCTGGCGAACGATCGGCGCGATCTCGGCCGCCACCATCCCCTGCTCGGCCGCGAGCAGGATCATCTGCGCCCGTGTCCGCACCCGCACGTCGTGTGTCCGGCGGTAGAGTTCGTCCAACTCCTGCAACTGCTCCGCCGATAGCGTGTCCAGGCTGATGGGGCGCATGGCAACCTCCAAACCCTCACGCCCTCAACGTCTCTCATCCCATATTAGGGCCTGTTGACGATCATCGTGAGGCGATGATGGCCGCGGCGAGGTTGATGCTGGCGCGAAAGCTGGTGTCAGTCTTGTCGTAGCGGGTAGCGATCGCGCGGAACTCCTTGAGCTTGGCGAAGAAGTTCTCGATCAGGTGCCTCCAGCGATAGGCATGGCGGTCAAAGTCGAAGTGGCCTTTGCGGTTGGCCTTGGGTGGGATCACGGCGATGGCACCCCGGATGTCGAGTTCGGCCCGAAGCCAGTCGGCGTCGAAGGCCCTGTCACCGAGCAGGGCACCGAAGGCGACGCCCTCAATCAAGGGCGGCACACCGATCGTGTCGTGGCGCTGACCTGGCAGCAGGACAAAGCGTGCCAGGTTGCCGAGCCCATCGATGAGGGCGACGATCTTGGTCGTCAGGCCACCACGCGAGCGGCCGATGGCCTGATTTTGAGTCCCCCTTTTGCGCCGCTCGCCTTCTGGTGGGCGGTGACGATGGTGCCGTCGATCAGGGCGTACTCGAAGTCCGGCTCGTCGGACACGCGTTCGAAGATGCGGTCGAAAACCTCAGCCCGTACCCAACGGCGGAAGCGCTGAAACACGCTGTTCCACTTTCCAAAGCCCTCCGGCAGGTCGCGCCAAGGCAGGCCCGTGCGCACCCGCCACAGCACCGCCTCGAGGAACAGCCGGTTGTCCTTTGCAGTCACGCCGCTGTCTGAGGCTTTGCCAGGTAACAGCGGCGCGATCTTCTCCCAGACCGCATCGCGCACCCCAAACCGATCCTGATCCATCCTGCCGCCGCCCCCCAAAGGCGGAGTTGAATCACAGCTGAGCGGCAACAGGAATCCTGAATGTCAACGGACCCTAGTTCCGATACCGTACTTAGCCGCTGCATCTCATCGTGAACAGCACGGGGTTGAAGGTGCTGGGCGAAGGGGAGTGGAAGGTCAGTGTAGGCGCCGAGAGGACACTGGAGCGGGGTGGTTCTGGGGAGCATGCCGAGACTGCTGGCGAACCGCAGGGTCTCGCGGGCAAAGTAGCAGCTGCCGTTGTCGCTGAGCCACTCGACGGCATTGGGCGGGCAGTCGACGAGGCCGAACCTGCGCTCGACGGCCTCGACCATCATGTCCCTGACGCGCTCGGAGGTGATACTGCAACACAGGTGATTGCCCCCCGGTCGCAGCAGTCGAGGGTGAACGCCACCCAGACCCGCTCGCCGTTGTGCGCCAAGCGATCTCGAAGCCGTCCGAGCACCAGCGAGTGTTGCGGGCATCGACGGCCATACGATCGTCGTGGCGGCGCTCCACCCCGCCTGCGTGGCGGGTCAGGAGGAGATTGTGGGCCCTCATGACGCGTCAGACGCGTTTGTGGTTTGGAGGTGGCCACCCCTCCAACTCGGCCCTCTGCCGCAGCAGGGCATGCATCCGTCGGTAGCCGTAGGTCGGCAGTGGGGAAGTCCAAGCCGCATAACTCTCATCACAGCTTCTCCATCCCGTGACTTTAAGATATACAACTCATGCGGGTGCACAATGCTCCTGATTGGGCGGTTGCGGTGGTGAAGGCAGAGTGATGGACCGAGGCGCGGATCCTGGAACGGGCAAGAGGGATCTACCGGAAGATCTGGTGGAAAAAGCGGCTAGGATGCTTATCGAGGCGGCAGAGCGCGTCCCCGGAGCCCGCGTGCCTATCATTGCCGCTGAGGAACTGGCCAGGGAAGCCATTAATGCAGTCAGTCAGGCAGGTTGCCTTCGTATGCCCTATATTCCGGAGCGTGCCTGACATGGCGGGTCGCGATTGCATCGGCCATAGCGATGCGGATCCGGCGTCCGTGCTACTGGACTGCCACGAACCCCGGGATCTACTAGACTTCCAGGTCCGCAGCCGGGCCGGGCGCGACGAACTGCTGATGATCTGGGACAGCCTGAGCCCGCAAGGACGACGGCCTGTGATCATCGCTGCCCGGCTGACAGCGCACGAGGAAGGGTTGCTGCCGGGTAAGCATTTGCTGCGCTAGGCCGTGGTGACGAATTACGCGAGCAGGATGGCGATGGCTGCGAGTTGGACGAAGTGAACTGCCCTGGGTTTGTCGGAGGCCCCAGACCTTGAGAGGATGGAGCCATGACGACGAAGGGCAAGACAGCAGCGAGCTACTCGCCGGAGGTGCGGGAGAGGGCGGTCCGCCTCGTGCTGGAGGGCGGCGGCGACCACCCGACGCAATGGGCGGCGATCAACTCGGTGGCCGCCAAGATCGGGTGCACCGCCGAGACGCTGCGCAAGTGGGTGCGCCAGGCCGAACGTGACGCAGGGGGGGCGGCCCGGGCCGACGAGCGCTGAGCGAGAACGGATCAAGGCCTTGGAGCGCGAGAACCGCGAACTGCGCCAAGCCAATGAGATCCTGCGCAAGGCATCGGCGTATTTCGCTCAGGCGGAGTTCGACCGCCGGTTCAGGACATGATTGCCTTCATCGACGATCACCGCGAGGTCTACGGGGTCGAGCCGATCTGCCGGGTTCTGCCGATTGCCCCGTCCACCTACCACGCGCACGTCGCACAGCGGGCCGACCCTTCCAGGGTGTCAGCACGCAGCGTGCGGGACGCGCAGACCTGCGCTGCGATCCGGCGCGTGCACGAGGCAAACTTCGGGGTCTATGGCGCCCGCAAGGTCTGGCGGCAGCTTGGACGCGAGGGCATCGCGGTCGCCCGCTGCACGATGGAGCGGCTGATGCGGGACATGGGGCTGCGGGGCGTCGTACGCGGCCGGGAGACCAGGACCACCGTCTCGAACCCGGCGACGCCATGCCCGGCGGACCTGGTGAAGCGGCAGTTCCGGGCACCGGTGCCGAACGTGCTGTGGGTCTCGGATTTCACATAGATACTGTCGGCGAATTGCGGAGCGATACGATCTGGCGGGTGGTAGGCGGTGCTCTCCTTCGTGGTGTAGACGCCGCCTGAATCGTGGTTCTCCCGCATTTCCCGTGCTGTCGTTTTGTCATGCAGCGTTCAGCACGCGGTTGCGGAGCAGATCGAACCCGGCACGGCCATACATGCTCCGCTTGATCAGCTTGAGCCGGTTGATCTGCCCTTCGACGGGGCTCGTGGTCCAGGGCAAGTCAAGTGCGGCCTGCACGGCATCGATGTCGCGGCACAGGTTGGCGGCATAGGATGCGAGTTCGGTCTTCTCCGCCGCGGCGAGCACCTCCGCGAGCGTCTCGCCTCCCTTGCGGCGCAGCACCTGGCGCAGCCGTCTTGCGACCGCGATCGCGGCGGCCAATCCGGGCGCTTCGGCCAGCATCCGCGCGGCAAACTGTCGCTCGGTCTCCTTTAGCGTGTTGCTGTCCGCCATCAGAATGCGCGCGACGCTGCGGCCCGAGGGCACCGGCCATGCCGGTGCCATTCGTGTGGGACGGGGCGCGGTCGGCGCTGGCTCGGTGCCACGGCGCCGGGTGGTCCAGGCGCGGACGGTGCCGGGCCGCCCAGCGAAACCCTGCGCAACCAGTTCGCGCCAGAGCTGGGCTGCGTTGCGGCAGCCCTCGGCCCAACGCCGGTCCAGCACGTCTGCAAAGGCCGCGAGGGTGCTGGTGCGCGGCCGCTGCTTCCAGGATGGGGCGTGCCCGAGGCGGAGCCAGCGGCGGACCGTCTTGCGCTCGGCCCCGAGGCGGGCGGCGATGCGGCTGATCGAAACCCCTTTGGCGCGCAGCCCTGCGGCTTCCTCGTAGCGCGCCTGCCTGCGGGCCAATGAGGCCTGGCTCGCCCGTGCCGCAGCGTTCGGCGGACGCGGTGGGGCGGGCGGCATCGGCTCGGCTGCAATAGCGGCCGCCACCGTGTCCGCGATAAGCCGTCCCGCACGGCGCACGGCAGCAGCGTGCCGGTCGACAAGCGCGGGCACGGCATCACCGAGGTTGCGCAGCAAATGCCATCGATCCGCGACCTGGACCGCAGCAGGAGCACCCTGCCGGATCCCGTCCGCGTAGGCGCCGGCGCGATCACGCGCGACAACTTCGACGCCAGGATGGCGGCGCAGCCAGGTCGCGAGTGTTTCAGCTTGGCGATCGCGCAGCAGATCGACCACGGCGTTGCGCTCCAGGTCGACCAGCATCGTGCCGTAGCGGTGCCCCCGACGCCAGGACCAGTCATCCACACCGAGCACGCGCGGGGCTGGTAGTGGGTCATCGCGGCACGCAGCCGCACGCACAACACGCAGCAGCGTATCGGCGCTGGTCGGCATGGCGAGCCTGTACGCCAGCCGCGCCCCGGCCTCTCCGCCGAGCGCGAGGCCGAGGCAGCGCTGCACCCCGCCCAGCCGTTCGGTCCGGCGCGCCGCAGCCGGTGCCACCTCGGCCAGGCGCTCGGCGAAGGTCTGGCGGGCGCAGGCCGAGTTGAGGCAGCGAAATCGCCGCGCGTGGACCGCCAGTGTCACCGGACGACCCTGCCAAGGCAGGTCGGCAAGGGTTCGACCGTAGCGGCTGTGCACGCGCCGCGAAGCCACGCCGCAGTCGGGACAGGCAGCGGCGTTCTGGCGCGGGCTCGCCTTGATGGTGATGTGCTCAGAGGTGGGCAGGACCTGCTGAACCAACAGTCCCGCCGGGATCAGGGGCAGGAGGCGCTTGGGCAAGGGAGACTTTCAAAGGAGGGCAGTGTTCCTCCTATGTGCTCATCCCGACCCAGAACGCCTACCCAGCAGCACGGGAAATGCGGGAGAACCACGATTCAGGCGGCGTTGACATCGATGTCCGGGCGGACGGGTACGTGCCGGCGAAGGTGGCGGCGCGGCACCTTGGCATCACCTTGGGCGCCATTCGCGTCTGGGCTCATCGTGGCGTCCTCGCCTGCGATCAGAGCAGCCAAGCATCCAAGCTCTGGATCAGGCTCGATCCCGGCGACCTCGAGCGGCTCGGCGGACAGGCGGACACCACCGGGATGGAACGGGCGCGCGACATCGCCGAACGGAGCGGCAGTTCGATTGCCGCGGTCTGGGAGCGCGTCCGTCGAAAGGAGTTCTCAGCCTACCGGATCCAGAGAGGCCACAACCAGTGGGATTGGCAGCTCTCTGCCCAGATGCCAGCCTCGGCCCCACCACCCAGCCGCCATTCGTCCTCAGCAGAAAGAACCACAGCACAATGAACACGTCTCGGACGATGGTGGCGCACGCTGGGCCGCCATCGCATCGCTCGTGGAAACCTGCAAGCTGAACGGCGTCGACCCGCAGCGCTACATCACCGACATGCTGACCCGCCTCGTCAACGGCTGGAGCGTCGACATGAGAGAGCCGGGAAGAGCAGTCATGGCCAGGATCCTTCTTCGCGAGGGATGAATCCTCCATTTCAACTGATCCCTGGCCTCCCAGCCATCACTGTCGTGTAGTGTGGCCGACTACCTCGCCCTGCTCCACTTCGCCCGCGGCTTCATTACCGGGCAACCTGCCCTACCGGGGTAGGCTCTAAACAGGTCAGTCTCTGATGCCGTTGGTATGAGCCTAAGCGACCTCTGAACAGGCAGTCCGGTCTTTATCCAGGCTGGCCAGTCCGGCAGGTCGGGACGGCAGCACCGCCATCCTTCGTGGCTTGGGCGGACCGGCTATTGCAGAGCCAGAATCTTCGCCACACCAAGACGCATGGCGATCCATCTTAGCAAGAGAGGCCCGATCAGCCCGATTGCCGTCAGCAGCAGGAGCAAGGACAACAGGTCGATAGGCCCAAACAACTTCCAGAGGACGATCCGCGTGCCCGCGACGAAAATGACATGGGCCAGGAAGATGGGCATCGAGTTGCGCCCCATATAGGCCAACCCGGCCGCGAGCGGCCCCTTGAGACCCATCGCCAGGCCGATCGTCACCGCGGTGCCCAGGACCGCCATGGGAAGAACTTCGAGTTCCCAGGCCGCGCCTGCGACGCTTCCGGCCGAGGGACGCGGATCCTGCTGGAACAGCGGCAGCAGATCTACACGGATGGAAAACGACAGCGCCAGAAGCAGGACCCCTACTCCCACCGCAGCCATCCAGGGGCGTGGCTTCCTCAGCTGTGTCAGGCGAGGTGCATTCAGCACAAGGCCGAAGCCATAGAATACTCCGAAGAGCAGGGTCTGGCCCAGGATGCCTTCGATAGGCAGCGTCTGCGCGAGGATCCGGCCGACCACCATCATGGCGACGAAACCCCAGGCACCAATGCTGGGTAGCAGCATGGCGAGAAGATGCAGGATCGCCAGGGAGTACAGGAACCAGAACTGCGACACCGCGTGCCAGGGCAGGCTGAGGATTGTCGTCCAGTAATCGTTAACAGGCGCATTCACGAGCGAACCCGCCAGATAGATCACCGTCAGCTGAAGGATGGACCAGATGACGTAGGGGTAGACGATCCTCTCCACGATCGAGCGAGCGAAAGCCGGTCTCCCCTTCATGATCCGCGCCGGCACCAGCACGGCGGAGAGGAGGAAGAACAAGGGCATGTGGAAGGTGTAGATGGCGAACATCAACATGTGCAGCCAGGATAGCTGCGGTTCGTTCATGTCGATCAGGCCACCGGCGGCATGCCCGAGGACCACCAGCACGATACCCAACCCTTTTGCAGTATCGAGCCAAGTGAGCCGCTTCGCCCGAACGCCGCTGTTCTGCGCGTGATCCTGCTTGGGCGCGGCCGTGCCACGATCCAGCAAGGCGATGGCATCGGCCGGCAGCGCCGTACTCACAAGTTTTGGTGTCACGCCGGGAACTCCGGAAGAATGGTCACCATGGCGGCAAGGTTCGCAACGATGGAACCTCGCCTGCGATGGGAAAAGGTGGAAATGGCAGTTCTGATGACGAAGGCGGGACGGGCATGGAGTGGCCTCTCCCGACAGAACGGGTTCAGCAACACGCAGTCATCACCATCGTTTCTGTAATCAGGGCGCGGAGGCCGACCAGGAAAACAATGCTTCCCCATGATCCGCTGACGCGGTCCTCGATGCGAATTCCGCCTTCTCATCGTGACCGGATCAGGAGCAGGACGGGCGAATCCGCGACACTGACCCGGATCTTGTCCACCTGCGGCAGTGTCTGGGAGGGTTCGGGCCCGGCAAGTGGCTCATAGACGGTGATGTCCGCCGGGGCGGCAAGGCGGAGCGAAGTCTCCGCCCCGGGCGTTTCGAGAGACTTGACAGCTTCGGGGTCCCAGACCCGGGGCTCGCGCCAGAGAGCCAGGATGAAGCCCTTGTTCGACTTCTGCATCAGAAGGCTGCGCATCCCGGGTGCGCCGGCGACGGAATAGGCCAGGGACGCGGGCGCGAAGCTCGCGGCGGCGCTGCCCATGTCCCGCATGACGGCACGGAGATTGCTGAAGACACGGGCTGCCAGCTTCGGTTTGTCGTCATTCTGGAACATACCGAAACGGCCATCCGGCTCGGTCGCAGGCCAGTCGCGCAGCGAGAAGAACAGGATCTGTCCAGCGCCGAGTTGTACGGCCGAAAGATATGCATTCAGCAGCAGCTTCGCCTGGGTCCGCTCGTCGACTCCCATCCATTGGGTCCCGGGTGCCCGCTGGCCGGGCAGCGTGTACCAGCCCATCTCGGTGATGACGAAGGGCTTGTGCGGATCGACAGCCTCCTGACGGCCGATCGTGGCCTGGATCTCTTCCGTCGCCTGGTCTCCGTTGTTCGGATAGACATGCAGGTTGTTGAGGTCGCTGTCCGCGGCGACAAAGGGATAGGAGGATAGTCCCGCAACAGGGAGATGAGCTGTCGCCTTGTTGGCTTTCATGGCCGCGTAGAAGTCTTTCTGCCATGCCTGGGCGCCAGGAATGCCACTCAGCCCCGCATGGTCGACTCCCCAGTTGTTCGGCTCGTTCGGCCCTTCCACCAGAGCGATCGAGCCGGGAAAGCGCTTCTCGATCCGGGCGACGGCCGCCACGTTCTCATCGGGACTGTCGCCTGGATTGGCGATGAGGCTCAACCGGAAGCCGGCCAGGACGAGTTGATCGACCGCGCCCGTCGCGGTGACGCGGTTGCCCTGTGTCGGGTTGAGAATCCGCAGAGTTCCCGCGCCGATCAGGTGCGCCTGCGAGATCATGGTCGAGATCGTGGACCAGTTTCCCTGGTGCAGGTCGGGCTGCACGCCGAGCCGCGCCGTGACATCGGCCGCTCGCACCGCCTGCACCATCTGGACACGGGCCCCGGCGTCCTGCTCTCCGTTGCTGTTCCCGGGCGTGGATGCAGATGAGGTCGCCGGGTCAACACCCGGGCGCGACGGCGGCGCCGCGATGGCACGGGCGACGAACGAAATGTGAAGCCCATCCGGGCAGCCGGGCTGGAAGACGGAAATCAGCGAAGCGATCGCCGCGGCCATCATGGCCCCGGAGCGGGGCCGCCGCATGGTCCGAGCCTTGCCGGCGGTAGAGGCTTCCGGCGTGTCCGGCTGCCCGGTTCCTTGATATCCCGTCATCGCAGGAAGCTCGCCGCCATCGGTATAGGCATCAGGTTCGTCCTGCGCGATCGCAGGGTGATCCGGGCAGCGGTGCCGACCACGATTCCCAGTTGCAGGAAAAAGCCCACCGACACAATCATCGGTGCCGACAGGACCGCCGCGGCGAGCTGCCCGATAAGGGCAGCCCGGAAACCATCAATGGCGGCCTGGCCAGGATGCTCCGGCACCACCCGCGCCGCTCTTCCGGACAGTCCGTAGATGTTCATGGCCAGCCAAATCAGGCAGAAAAGCCCGGGCACGCCACCATTGGCGAGCAGGCCCGGGATCAGGCTGGAGGAGCGGAAGCTGCCCCAGCCAACGCCGAGACCGAAAGTGCTGACCGTGGCCTGCACCGCATCAAGATCCCAGCTGGTGCGCTCGGCATAGGATTCGCCATCCTGCTTCGACATGGTGATCTCGGCGATCTTGTCGACGGCGTCGATGATCTCCGGCTTCAGGATCAGGAGGGGCGTCAGCAGGAGCAGGCTGCCCACGACCAGCGTGGCCAGGGTCCTGGTCGTACGCTGCAAACCCTCCCCGCCCCCGGTGACGGCGGCATAGCAGAGCGTCAGCGGCATACCGGCCACCACTGTCACGATGCCGGTGGTGGACGTCGAAAGCAGGATCGTCAGCGTGGAGGTGATCAGAGAGACCTGTGGCCACATGACCCGGTGACCGCGGACGCAGAGCCAGAGACTGCAGAAGGCCACACCGGACATGTAGACCGCGAGGGCCGCGGGCTCGGCGAACGGGCCGCTGATCCGCGGGATGGAACCGAAGTTCTGCTCGACGATGGCGAAGCCGGTGTTGGAGTGGAAGAAGCTCGTCGGGAAGGGAACCCCCGCGACCCGTGAAGCGAACTGCCAGAGGCTGATCGCGAAGATCAGGTAGCCCCCCACCATATAGGCCTTGAGGAAGAGCTGGTAGTTCAGGTCGCGCCGCGTGACGTAGAGGGCGGTGGTCACGGCGGCGGCAACGTTGAGCAGCAGGTACATGGTCTGCGTGATATTGCCCGCGCTCGCCCGCAGCGGGGTCGCGAGGTAGAGCACCGCGTCCTTAGTGGGCTGTGGCCAGACGATCACCTTGCCCTCGAAAGCATTCGGCAGCAGCAGCGCCGATCCCACCGCATAGGCTGCGAAGGCCAGAAGCGGCAGCAGTGCCCAAAGCACCACCGACTCACCGGGATAGCGCATGCCCAGGGCATATTGCATGACTACGAAGCCCATGATCAGCAGGGCCGGAAGAGTGGCGGTCGGCAGGCCGAAGCCACCGATGAGAAGGGCTGCGCCACCCTCGAAGATGGCAGCGATCAGGGCGATCACCAGCAGCTTGTTCGGTTGCTGCCAGTAGATGAGGCAGAGCGGGATCAGGATCAGGCCGAGTTGCGTCGGTTGCATGGGGCGCCTCAGGGCAGTCCAAAGCGACGGGCCAGGCTCGAACGGCGCGCCGCCGCGGCCATGGCCGCACGATAGGCAGGATCGTCCGCGAGGCGGCGCAGGGCCTGCGCCGCGGCCTCGATCCGCGGCTCCGCCCAATGGCTGCCGGCGCCATAGACCCCCGCGCCGTCGGCCACCGGTACGAGCTCGTAGGGCACCAGGATGCTGTTCGAGGCATCCATGAATTCCAGATTCCCCGACCATCCGGTCGCCACGACCGGCAGGCCTTGCATCATGGCCTCCGCCATCGGCAGGCCGAAGCCCTCGGCGCGGTGGAGGGACAGGAACGCATCAGCGGAGCGATAGAGCGCCTGCAACCGGTCCTGGTCCAGATAGGCCTGCACGACCTCGATGTTCGGCGCCTTGCCGATCTCGCGGCAGAGCGCCTCCATCTCTTCCGCGCGGCCGTTGAGCTTCACCACGAGGTTGGCGCGGTTCGAATCGGCGAAGGCAGCACGGAAGGCCTTCACCGCGGCGATCGGGTTCTTGCGCTCATAGCTCGAGCGGCTGTCGGCCATGGCGAGCACGGTGAAGGGACGGTCCGGGCCCGGCGTCCCACCCGACGTCTCGGGCATGGCGGGTACGGGCAGGTGGTGCGGCACGACATGGATCGGCAGCGTGAAACGACGCCGCAGGCTGTCCCGCGCGAAGCCGCTCGGCGTCCAGATCTCATGGATCAATCCCCGGGGATCCTGCCAATCGTCGGGAGGATCGGGGAGTTCCCAGGCCCAGTAGCCGATGCGCCAGGCCTTCGCCGCGCCGCGCAGGCAGCCCAGGATGAGGTTGGCGGTCTGCGGCCCGCCACTATGGAAGACATAGGCGCTGCCCGGCTGATGCGCGATCCGGGCCAGGGGGTTGCGCAGCGCGGGCGAAGCGTCGATCAGCTCGGCCTCCACCCCGATCTGCCGCAGCGCCTCGAACTGCAGCCGGGCACCCTCCGTGATACCGTTGGCACGCTGCAGCGCCGCCACGACGCAGACACGCCTGAAGCTGCGCTCCGCCTGACTGGAGACGAGATACCGGGCCAGCATCTGCGAACCCAGCAGGTAGTTCCGGGTGAGCTGCCGTTTCAGCAGGCCGCGCAGGGCATGTCGCGAGGCACCGAGCCGGCCTGCCTGCGGGCGCGGTGCCTCCTGAACGCGGCGCTGCGCCTCGGGCTGGCCGAGGGGGACCGCCCCATCCTCCAGGCGGCCGGCATAGGCGGGTCCCTGCGACATCAGACCTTCGACTTCGACAGTTGCAGCGCCCGTTCCGGCGCAAGCCGTCCGAGCAGCAGGTCGCGGAAGGCAATCATATTGCCTTTCAGCCGACCGCGGCGGTCCACATAGGCTTCGGGGCGCAAGGAGCGATAGAGGTTCGCGATCAGGTTGCGCGAAATGCGCGTCGCGGCATAGCGCCAGGGGTAGAATCGGGCACCCTGGTAGGTCTTCCGCGCCAGATAGATCGGATTCGCCACCTGGGAGTAGCCGAAGGCCTGTCCGGGCGTCCGGCCCATCTTCGTGCCGAGATGCACGCCCTTCGCGCCCTTCAGCCGCAGCACATCGCCGAACATCGCCATGCGGCGGGAGAGGTCGACATCCTCCTGCCAGGAATACATCGGCAACCCGGCATCGAAGCGGAGCCGGTGGCGGCGCAGGGTCTCCCCACGCACCGCCATGTTGCAGCCATAACCGGAGAAGACCGGAACCACCGTGTCGCGGCCGGGCTCGGGCGGAATGGCTTCCAGCATGGCGGCACCCTGCTCGAAGCCCAAGCCCGAGCTGTTGATCCCATCGGCGACGACATGGCCGGTGGCCACCATCAGCTCCGGCCGGAGCAGGAAGGCACGCTCCGCCACCTCCAGCCAGTCATGAGCCGGAATGAAGTCGTCGTCGAAGAACACATAGATATCGGCATCGAGATTCGAGTCGATGATGGTGTTGCGCTGGAAGCTTGCGCCCGGCGTGCTCAACAGCACCTCAACCTCAAGCTGCAGTGAGGGCAGGTTTTTCACATCTTCTGGTTGAGAACCACAAACAACGATACGATCCGGCAAGCGTGTCTGCTGGAGGTAGCGCACCAGAGTCTGTTGCAGAAGTAGTGCCCTGCCTTTGGTCGCGATGCCGACCACGATCCTCGGCTTTTCCATGGGGCCCTTCTATCAGCAAAACATGTCTAATGTTGGATTATAAGTGACAAATGAGATGAGCGCCGGTAGGTTGCGAAAATATGCTGCGCTGCACAGGTTTAGGGCAAGTGTATTTTTTGGTTTTTCCCGCTTTTTTGCTCCGGTCCGACGTCTATCGATCCTTGTCGTATATTAGGTAACTTTTGATTGATTCGCCCCTAGAATCATGCATCCAGACCCTTCTCTCCGTGCCGCTGTCTTCACGGCAGCATCCTGTCCCGCCTCGCTGGAGGCCATGTCCGGAGTTCCCGCTGTTGGGTGAGCAGAAACCCAGGGTTGCGTCGCCTCGTCCCTCCGCCCAGCTCAGCCGGGCGGAGACGTCAGGTGCGGAGACCCCGATCTTCATCAATGGTCGTTTCCTGGCCCAACCACAGTCCGGCGTGCAGCGCTTCGCGGGGCAGATCGTGCGTGCCCTGGACGCAGGCGCCCTGGATGAGGGCGGGGGAACGGCGGCCGGACGGCAGGTCAGCCTTCTCGTGCCCACCGGCCTTGTCCGCGCCCCCCAGTATGAGCGGATCGGGATCCGCGAGGCCGGGCGGCGAGGCGGCCAGGTCTGGGAACAGGGCGAATTGCCGCGCGCGGCACGGAAGGGCTTCCTGATCAACCTGGGCAACACCGCGCCGATCATGGCCGGACGGCGCCAGTTGGTCGTCATCCACGATGCCGGTATCTTCGATACGCCCTCCTCATACTCCTGGCGTTTCCGGACCTGGTACCGGGTCCTCCAGAAGCGCCTGGTGGAGCGCGAGACGCAGATCGTCACGGTCTCCGACTTCGCCCGCGGACGCATCGCGCAGCATCTGCGGATCGCCCCCGAAAGGATCGCGGTGATCGGCGAAGGCGCGGAGCACATCCGACAGGAGGCGGCGGATCCCGGAATCCTCGGCTGCCATGGGCTGGAGCGGGGCCGCTATGTCCTGGCCGTGGGCAACCGGGCCGCGCACAAGAAGCTCGACATCCTCGGAGCGATCGTCCCGCACTTAAAGGCGCAGGGGCTGACGCTGGCGGTGGCCGGCTCGATCGACCAGAAGGTCTTCCAGACGCAGTCGGACGATCCGCTCGGGGCAGCCTGCCTCCTCGGCCGGGTGACGGACGGCGAGCTGCGCGCGCTCTACGAGAATGCCTTCTGCCTGCTCTTTCCTTCGAGCTACGAGGGCTTCGGCCTGCCACCGGTGGAGGCGATGCTGTGCGGCTGCCCGGTCATCACCGGACGCGGCACCTCGGTGGAGGAGATCTGCGGCGAGGTCGCGCTCTATGCCGGGGATTCCCCGTCAAGCCTCCTGCAATGCATCACCGCCCTGGCGGCCCCCGAACTGCACGCGCGGCTGCGCCACGAGGGCGTTCACAAGGCTGAGCGGCTGACCTGGTACCGTGCCGCCTCCCAGCTCATGGCCGTCGCCGAGCGTCAGCTGCGGAATCTCTGAGACATGACACCCAAAGTCGCGATCGTCCATGAATGGCTCGACACCTATGCGGGGTCCGAGCGTGTCCTCGAGCAGATGCTCCGTTGCTGGCCGGAAGCGGACATCTTCGCGGTCTGCGACTTCCTCCCTCCTGGCGAGCGTGGCTTCCTGCAGGGGCGCTCGGTGCGCACGAGCTTCATCCAGCGCCTGCCCTTCGCCCGGAAGCATTTCCGGAAATACCTCGGGCTGATGCCGCTCGCGGTCAGTCAGCTCGACCTGACCGGCTACGACATCGTCGTCTCCAGCCATCATGCCGTGGCCAAGGGCGTGATCGTTGGCCCCTCCCAGGTCCATGTGAGCTACGTGCACTCGCCCATGCGCTATGCCTGGGACCTGCAGCACCAGTACCTGCGCCAGGCCGGCCTCGAACGTGGCCCGATGGGGGCCTATACACGCTGGCTGCTCCACCGGTT
The DNA here is from genome assembly GCF_002754815.1 of Roseomonas sp. FDAARGOS_362. Classification (GTDB taxonomy): domain Bacteria; phylum Pseudomonadota; class Alphaproteobacteria; order Acetobacterales; family Acetobacteraceae; genus Roseomonas; species Roseomonas mucosa. The sequence continues at coordinate 50,301 of NZ_CP024587.1, forward strand.
GCGCCAGTGGGACCGCTCCACCGCCGCGGGCGTCGACGTCTTCGTCGCCAATTCCGCTTATATAGGGGAACGGGTCCGCAAGACGTGGCGGCGCGAAGCCGAAGTCATTTACCCGCCGGTGGATCTGGAGAGCTTCTCTCAACAGAGCCCGAAGGAGGACTTCTTCCTGGTGGCGTCGCGCTTCGTTCCCTACAAGCGCGTGGACATGATCGCCGCCGCCTTTCGCGCCATGCCCGAAGCGAAGCTGCTGGTCGTCGGCGGCGGACCGGAGGAGCAGGCCGTGCATCAGGCGGCAGGCGGGGCGCCGAACATCACCTTCCTGCCGCCCGTGCCCAAGGCCGAACTCGTGCACCTGTTCCAGCGGGCCCGCGCGGTGATCTTCGCCGCCGAGGAGGATTTCGGCATCACCACCGTGGAGGCGCAAGCCTGCGGCACACCGGTCATCGCCTATGGACGCGGCGGAGCGCGGGAGATCATCCATACCGGTCCCGGTCCGCTCACCGGCGTGCTGTTCGAGGAGCAGACGCCGGAATCGCTGATGGCCGCGGTGCGGGAATTCGAATCCAGGCGGGAGGAGTTCGATCCTATCACCTGCCGCGCCAATGCCGAACGCTTCTCCGCGCCACGCTTCCGTCAGGAAATCAAGGAGCTGGTCGAGCGCGCCTATCTGGTCCACGGGAAGGTGCCGGAACCGGCCAAGCCGCCGCTGACGATTCCACCGCCCATGGCGACGCGGCGCCCCGCCGTCCACGCCGTCCACGCCTCCGCCAGCCCGGGTGAGGTCCGATGAACCAGGACACGGACCCGACGCAGCCGGAAGCGCAGGCGATCACGGCGAAACGGAATTTCCTGGCCGGCGCAGGTTGGAACGCACTCGGCCGGGGCCTGCCGCTGCTCCTGGCGCTGGTGCTGACGCCGATTCTGCTGTCCCAGATGGGCGTCGAGCGCTGGGGCATCTTCACCCTGGCGCTGAGCCTGGTCGGAGTGGTCAGCATCCTGGATCTGGGCATCGGCGCCTCGCTGACCCGGGTCGTGGCGGCGGAGCTGGCGGTGGGTCGCGAGGACCGCGCCGCGGCCATGATCACCACCGCGCTCGCGATCCTCGCCGTGGTGCTGATCCCCTTCACCCTGGTCGCGGTGACCTTCATGCCGGCCGTGGTGGACCATGCGCTGAACGTGCCGCCCGCATTGCGGGACCAGAGTATCGCGGCGCTGCGCATCATGGTGCTGACCTTGCCGCTGGTGGTGCTCAGCGCCGCGCTATGGGGCACGCTGACAGCCTGCCAGCTCTTCCGCGCCGCGAACCTCGTCAACATCCCGGTCGGCATCTTCTACTATCTCGGCCCGGCAATCGCCCTGGCGCTGTGGGACAACATGGTGGGCGTGATGCTGTCGCTGGCTTTGCTGCGGTTGGTGACCTGCATCGCCTATTTCGTGCTCGTATGGCGTCGCTTGCCGGCATTGCACCATTGGCCGAGGCCGGAATGGCGCAATGCCCGGAGCCTGATGAAGACCGGCGTCTGGATGATGCTGTCCAACATCCTCTCGCCTCTTTCCCTTTATGGCGACCGCTTCCTGATCGGTGCGCTCTTTCCGCTCGCGGTCGTCTCCTACTACACGACCTCCTTCGACCTGCTCACGCGCTTCTGGATCGTCTCGGTCTCGGTCACCGGCGCGCTGTTTCCCGCCATGGCATCCACCTTCTCCTCGGATCCTGCGCGGACGGGTACGCTGATGCGCCATGGCGCCGCCCTGGTGATCGGGCTCCTCTTCCCCGCCTGCCTCATCACCGTGCTGTTCGCCAAGCCGCTTCTGTCCCTCTGGCTGCATGCGGATTTTGCCGAGCACAGCTACGGCGTGCTGCGCATCCTGGCCATCGGCATCTTCTTCAGCTGCTCGGGGAGCACGGCGGGCTCCTTCCTGGATGCGATCGGCCGGCCGGATGCCGGGGCAAAGTTCATGGCCCTCCTGGCCGTGCTGTTCATCCCGCTTGCCATGCTGTTGACTTGGCGCTTCGGCATCACGGGGGCCGCGGTGGCCTTCGCGCTGCGGTCGGCCACGGAATGCCTGGGGCGCCTCGCCCTGTGCCGTAACCTTCAGCCGCAGGCGGATCGGGACAGCCGGATCATCGGTTCCGTCTCAGCGATGGGAGGACTCATCCTGGCCATCAGTATCTTCGTTCCGGCCGGGATCATGTCCTTCCTGACCGTCCTGACCGTCCTGCCCGCCTACCTGCTTTTCGGCGCCTATTGCATGTTCGAGCGTCACGAACGCCTCGTGGCTCTTGCAGGCATGCTCCGGCTTATGCCGCGCCGCATCGGCGCATCCGTATCATGATCGCCCGATCGAGGATCCCTTTATGAGCCAGAGCTCAACCCCGACTACGGTGGTGTCGACAGGGTTTGATCCTGCGGCACAGATGGAGCCTATCGGAGTTCCATTCGGCCGAGTCTTCCACGTCCTGCGCCGGCGCAAGGGGGTGATCCTCGGCATCATCGTCCTGGGCATGGCTGGGGTGACCGCCGTCGTCATGCAGCTGCCGCCCCGCTATACCGCGGAGGCGCAGATCCTGATCGAACCCCGGCGGACCCAGGTGTCGGATCTGCAGGCGATCACGACGGAACAGGTCGACGTTTCCAACCTGATGCGCACGCAGATCGACATCTTCCGCTCGCCAGCTCTGGCGGCCAAGGTGGTCGAGGCCCTGGATCTCACCAACATGCCGGGCTTCCTGCCAGAGCCCGGCGGGCTGTCCGCCCTCCTGGCGGATGCGAAGCGGTGGTCCATGGAAATGTTGGGCCTGGCCACCCCGGCCCCCCGGCTGGAAGGCCCCCTGGACCGTGAGCAGCTCGCGATCCAGAAGGTGCTGGGGCTGATCACCTTCTCGAACGAGGCGCGCTCCAATGTCCTGCGCGTCTCGGCGGAGACCGAGGATCCGCAGCTGAGCGCCAATATCGCCAACGAGATCTCCAACCGCTTCCTGGACTTCAAGAGGAACCAGAAGTTCGCGGCCACGCAGCGCGCGCATGACTGGTTCCAGGAGCGGCTGGCGGAGCTTTCCGTGAAGGTCCGGGCTTCCGAGCGGCGCATCTCGGAGTACCGGGAGCAGTTCGGGCTGAATGACACGCCCCTGGCGCGCGATGGCGAAGCGCGGACGCCCTCGGTCAACGCGCAGCAGCTCAACGAGATCACGCGGCAGCTCTCGCTGGTGACCGGAGATCGCGTCGGCAAGGAATCGAGGCTCAATCAGGTCAACACCGTGCTGCGCAACGGTGGACGCATGGACACCTTGCCGGAGGTCGTGGACTCCCCCCTGATCCAGGCCCTGCGCCAGCAGGAGGCCGTGGCCATCGGCCGCGAGGCGCAGCTCTCCGCTTCTGCCAGCGAGCGCAGTCCGGAATTCCTCGCTGCCCAGGCGCAGCGGCGCGGCCTGCAGCGGCGCATCCAGGAGGAAGCCTCGAACATCGTTTCCGGGCTCAACAACGAGGTCATCGCGATCCGGGCGCGGGAAGCATCCCTGCGCAACACCCTCGACAACTTGCGCAGCGGCGTGGCGGTCGAGAATGCGGCGGAGATCCAGCTCCAGGCCCTCACCACCGAGGCACGGGCCAACCGCGTCCTCTATGAGAGCTACCTCAACCGCGCGGTGCAGTTGGCCAACCTGACCGGCATCCAGGAGCCGGACGCCGAGATGGTCTCTCCGGCAGCGGTGCCGCCCTCCCCTTCCGCGCCCCAGCGCAGCCGGATCCTGGTCGCCGCCTTTCTGGTCATCTCCGTGCTGGCGATCGCCATCGGCTTCCTGCTCGAGCGCCTTCGGACCACCTTCAGCAGCGCCGAGGAGCTGGAGGCCGCTCTTGGGATCATGCCCTTCGGGCTGATCCCCAAGACGTCGCAGCGCGCCCGCGCGCTGGGTAACGCGAATAGCACAAGCGCCCTTCAGTTCGCGGCGGCCCTGAGCAAGGTGCGGGGCGGGCTACAGGTCCTCCAGGTGGAGAAGCGCCCGAAGGTGATCATGATCACCTCTGCCCTGCCCAAGGAGGGGAAGACGGTCTTCGCAACCAGCTTCGCCAAGAGCGCGGCAAGCAGTGGCTGGCGCGTCCTGCTGATCGATGCCGATATGCACCGCCCTGGCGTGGCGGCACAGTTTGGTCTTTCCCCTTCGCCCGGCCTGGACGAGGTTCTCACCAGCACGGATCCTGCGGACTATGCCCGGGCGGTGCGGACGGTGGCGGACAGGCTCGATGTACTTCCTACCTCGGTGAGCGCGGCCACGCCGCAGGATCTCCTGGCCTCCGACCGGATGGCGGAGATCATCCGGAAAGCCCGGGAAGACTACGATGTCGTCGTGATCGACACGCCGCCGGTGGTGCCGACCGTGGATGGGCTGATCCTGGCCCACCTGACGGATGCAACGATCCTGGCGGTCAGGTGGGAGAAGACATCGCGCTCCTCAGCACAACTGGCCTTGCGCCTGCTGCGCAGCAGTAGTGCGACCCTGGTTGGAAGCGTACTGACACAGGTGGATTTCAAGCGCGCCGGCATCTCCCGGGCGCAGAACATGGCCTATCTTTACCGCAAGCATCTCAAGATCAAGCGCTCGGCGGTGTGAGCGGAACGAAGCGAGGCCGTGCGGAGCTATCCTCCTGTTCCACCCATAGGAGGTGCAAGAGGACCGGATTGCACGGCCGCGCAACCGCATTCGTGCGAACGGGACCAGGGTGCTATCGCACCATCCAATAGATGCCGATCCAGGCCACGACGCCAAGCAGGATAGCGAGCAGGATCCCACGCGCGGCCGACAGCGGATGGCCGGAGGGAGCGTCAGGCCTTCCTCGCTCCCTGTGGCAAGGCTCCTGCTTGTCGATACGGTTGGTGATCTTGGTCACTCCTGGCCAAACTCCGTATGGGCTCAATCACGTTGAGCCACCGGAACCGGAAGGCCTGACCAGGCATACTGCCCGGTCATAGACCGAGTCTAACACGATTTTTTCGCCGCTTGCCGTCCCAACGCTGGCCCGGCCTACCCATTCCTGGGTAGTCGGCTTTGAATAACCCTTTCAAACGGACGGGCTGCAGAACAAGCGTAAGCGCTGCCTGGAGACCCTACGTGGTCGGCTCTGAACAACCTGATCAGGCCGTTCGGCCCATTGCTGGATGGCGACTGGTCTGTGTGAGGGCCTGAACGAGGCTGGCGAGAAAGGCGAGCAAGAGAGCCCTGAGGTGGGCGAGGATCTTGCGGATATTGCGGCCGCAGCCGCAGAGGACGGCGTGGAGGGCATCGCCGAGGGTGCCCTTGAGGGCGCAGCGGGCGAGACGGCCGTCGGACTTCATGTGGCCGATCTCGGGCTCGATGGCGCTGCGGCGGCGCAGCAGCCGGCGCAGGCGGGGTGTCAGGCCGCGGCGCGTGCCGCTGACGAGCACCCTGGTGCCGGTCACGCCATGGCCGCGGTAGCCACGGTCGACCACGGCGAGGCTGGGGCGGAGGCCGGTGAGGGTCTCGACCTGCTGGAGGGCGTCGGCGAGGGTGTGGCCGTCATAGGGATTGCCGGGCTGGCTGCGCATGCCGACGACGAAACCGTCCTCGATGGTGGTGGCGATGCTGACCTTCGTGCCGAACTCGTAGCGCACCCTGGCCTTGCCCTTGGCGATGCAGTCCACCTCCTGCTCGTGCAGGGCGTAGAGCTTGCGGGGCGTCTTCGGCGTCTGGCGCAGCAGGCGGGTGACGAGCGCCATCCTGTCGTTGATCCGATCCCGCAGCCTCCCCTCGGGGACGGCGCCGAGCTTGCGGCCCACGTCGCGCAGGACGCGGCCGGTGTAGCCCTTGAGGGTGCGCAGCGCCTTGCGCATGCGGCGGAACTGCCGGGCATGGGCGTGCCGCCCCACCTGGCCCGCCAGGCGCGGGGCCAGGCGGCTGTAGGTCTGCCGCAGGGCGATCCCGGCTTTCCGCGCCAGCGTCACCAGCGAGCGGCGCGCCTTCTCGTAGAGACGGCTGTCGGTCGGGTGGGCGATGGCCTTCTCCATCACGGTGGTGTCTACCGCGACCTCGGCCAGGCTGCGCTCCGACACCGCACCCGCGGCGCGGCCCGCCTCGATCGTCTTGGTCAGCAGCCACTCGACACCTTCCTCACCGATACGGCTGCGCCAGCGGCTGAGCGAGGAGGGGTGGATGGGCGGACGGTGCTGGAAGAACGTCTCGCCGGTGAAGTGCTGGAAGTACGGGTTCTCCACCCAGCGCGCGAGCACCGCCTCGTCGGAGAGGCCGTAGGCATGCTGCAGGTACATCAGCCCTGCCACCAGACGCGGATGCGCGGCAGGCCGTCCCTCGGTGCCGGGGAAGAAGCCTGTCCACTCCCGCTCGAACCACGCCCAGTCGATCAACGCCGCCAGCCGCACCAGTTCGTGCCGCCCATCGATCATGTCGACCAGCCGCGGCCGCAGCAGATCGTCCTGTTCCGGCGGGCGCGGGCGATGCTTCATGCCCGCCAGAATCGCAGGGTTTGCCGCTGAAAACAATTGAACCCGGCAAATCCGGGACACCCAGACCAGCAGATTCCCTGGCTAAATCAGAGCGTTGCGAGTTGTTCAAGGCCGACTCAGTATGTCGACCGTTGTGCCGCCCGCTACGAGCGCGGCGCCATGATCCTGACTTCCAATCGCGGCTTTGCCGAGTGGGGCGAGGTGTTCGGCGAACCGGTGGTGGCGACCGCGCTGCTCGACCGGCTGCTGCACCATGCGGTGGTCGTGTCGATCGAGGGCTCCAGCTACCGCCTGCGCCAGCACGCGGACCTGGTGCCGGAGAGCCTGCGCCCCGCCGCCAGCACCCTCGCGCAGCCTCCACCGCGGCGCCGGGGCAGACCGCCCAAGCCAAGAGGTGCCGATCCCAGCAACGGCTGATCCCCGGACCCAAACTGGGGAATTTTACGGTTCTCCCGCACTTTCCGTGCTGCTGTTTCGGTATCACGCGGCGTGCAGGACGCGGGTGCGGAGGAGATCAAAGCCTGCTCGGCCGTACATGGTCCGCTTGATCATCTTGATGCGGCTGATCTGTCCTTCGACCGGGCTCGTCGTCCAGGGCAGATCGAGGGCGGCCTGGATGGCGTCCTGGTCGCGGCGCAGCCCGGCGGCGAAGTTCTTGAGCGGTGTTTCGTCGGCAGCGGCGAGCACGGCAGGTAGGGTGTCACCCGTCTCGTGGCGCAAGAGACGCTGCAGCCGCTTAGCCACGGTGATCGCCTCGGCCAATCGGGGCGCCTCCTTGAGCAGGTGACCGACGAACAAGTTCTCGTCTGCCGACAGTCTGGTCTCGTCGGCCATGAGCATGCAGCCGATCCGGCGAATGGTCAGCCCTGCCCAGGCCTTGGCTCCTGCTCGTTGCTCGGTGGCGGAAGGATCCGGCTGTTCCCGGCGGCGACCGGTGGCCCAGCGGCGCACAAGACCGGGGCGCCCTGTGAAGCCCCGCCCGATCAACTCGCGCCAGAGCTGAGCGGCGTTGCGGCAGCCCTCATTCCAGCGGCCTTCGAGATACGCGACATGGACATCCAGCCCGCTGCCGCGCCGCGGCTTGCGCCACGACGGGGCATGGCCAAGCGACAGCCAGCGCCGCACGGTCTTGCGCTCGGCATCGAGCAAGCTGGCGATGCGGCTGATCGACAGGCCCTTGCCGTGAAGGTCGGCTGCCTCGTCGTACCGTGCCTGGCGGCGGTGAAGTGAGGCTTGGCTCGCCCGCTGCGCCGCGTTCGGTGGATGGGACAGAGGCGGCGGCACGCCCGGTAAGGGCTCGCCCTGGGCTTGCGTCTCGGCGGTCCGCTGTGCCGCCCGACCGGTGGCGTTGCCGTGCCGTTCCACGAGGGCCCGGACCGCATCTCCGAGGTTGCGCAGCAGGTGCCAGCGATCCGCTACCTGGATTGCACCGGGCGCGCCCTGCCGGACCCCGTCCGCGTAAGCGCCCGCCCGGTCTCGGGCCACGATCTCCACGCCAGGGTGCTGGCGCAGCCACGCCGCCAGGGTCTCCGCTTGGCGGTCGGGCAGCAAGTCGACGGCGCGATTGCGCTCTAGGTCGACCAGCGCCGTGCCGTAGTGATGGCCTCGGCGCCAAGCCCAGTCGTCCACCCCGAGCACCCGGGGCGTCGCTGCCGGCATGGCGTCCCGGCCCTCCGCGCGGGTGATCCGCAGCAACGTGTCCGGGCTGGTCGCCATGGCTAGACGCTCGATCAGGCGCGCGCCGGCCTTGTCCCCGAGCGCCAGGCCTACACAGCGCTGCAGATCGCCCAGTCGCCGGGTCCGCCGTGCCCCGGCGGCCGCAACCTCCGGGAGCCGCTCGGCGAAGGTCTGCCGGGTACAGGTCGGGTCGAGGCAGCGGAACCGCCGTGCCTGGAGACGCAGCGTCACAGGGCGGCCCTGCCATGGCAGATCAGCGAGGCGGCGTTGGTAGTGGCTGTGAACGCGCCGTGACGACGTGCCGCAAGCTGGGCAGGTGGCGGCCTCGGGAGGTAGCGTGGCGGCGATGATGATGTGATCGGAAGCGGGCAGGACCTGCTGAACCAGCAGCCCCGCTGGAAGCAGAGGCAGGAGACGCTTGGACAATCCCAGCTTTCAGAGAGAGGAACGACGCCCCTCCAATGTGATCATCCCACCCCGGAACGACGAGCCACAGCACGGAAAGTGCGGGAGAACCACGATTCAGGCGGCGTTGACAGTGGACACGACGGTGATGGAAAAGGCCATCGCGCATCCGACCGACAGCCGCCTCTACGAGCGGGCGCGGCACTCCCTGGTGACGCTGGCGGGCCAGGCCGGGATCAGGCTGCGGCAGACCTACAACCATGCCCGGCAGTTCCGGCGCATGCGCCGGGCGCTGCGCACCCTCAAGGGCTACACCGGCCGCGTCCTGCGCGACGTGGGCCGCAAGCTCGGCGCCGTCCCCGAGGGGAGGCTGCGGGATCGGATCAACGACAGGATGGCGCTCGTCACCCGCCTGCTGCGCCAGACGCCGAAGACGCCCCGCAAGCTCTACGCCCTGCACGAGCAGGAGGTGGACTGCATCGCCAAGGGCAAGGCCAGGGTGCGCTACGAGTTCGGCACGAAGGTCAGCATCGCCACCACCATCGAGGACGGTTTCGTCGTCGGCATGCGCAGCCAGCCCGGCAATCCCTATGACGGCCACACCCTCGCCGACGCCCTCCAGCAGGTCGAGACCCTCACCGGCCTCCGCCCCAGCCTCGCCGTGGTCGACCGTGGCTACCGCGGCCATGGCGTGACCGGCACCAGGGTGCTCGTCAGCGGCACGCGCCGCGGCCTGACACCCCGCCTGCGCCGGCTGCTGCGCCGCCGCAGCGCCATCGAGCCCGAGATCGGCCACATGAAGTCCGACGGCCGTCTCGCCCGCTGCGCCCTCAGAGCCCGTTTGAAAATTGCTGGTCCGCAGCCTTCTGGGGTCTGCTGAACCTTCGCAGAGGCAGACGTCCAGACGCAGACCTCCTGCGCTGCCCGGCTGGGAGACCCTTACCGGTCCACCGCTACAGCATTCTCAAACGGGCTCTAAGGGGCCGCAAGCGATCCTTCCCATTTCAACGCAGTGTCAATAATGAAATCAAGATCGTCATAAAGCGGATTCCAATCCAGAACCTGGTTGATATGCTGGGTGGCTGCAATTAAGAACGGGGGATCACCTACTCGTCGCGGAGATTCTACAATTTCCAATGATTTGCCGCTCACTTTTTCCACGGCACTTAATACCTCTCGCACAGAGTGCCCACGCCCGTAACCGCAGTTCATTGTTAGATTGACTGAATTGTTCTTCTGCAAGTAACGAAGTGCCGCAACATGAGCATTCGCCAGATCCGTGACGTGGATATAATCACGCACACCCGTTCCGTCAGGTGTTGGATAATCCGTGCCGAAAATCTCTATTTTCTTACGTTTGCCCACTACGGCTTCGCAGGCAACTTTGATGAGATGTGTGGCACGTAGCGAGCGCTGCCCAGCACGCCCCAAAGGGTCCGCGCCAGAAACATTAAAATAACGCAGCGTGACACTCGAAATCCCGTGGGTGCGGGCGACGTCACTGATCATCTGTTCTGCAGCGTACTTGCTATTGCCATACGGATTTATCGGCTTACACGGCATGCCTTCATCAATTGGCATAACTTCCGGAATACCATAAACGGCAGCAGTCGACGAAAAAACAATATTTCGTACGCCTGTCTGGACACAAGCACCGAGCATGGCCGAAACGCCGAAGACGTTATTGCGCCAGTAAGCAAGCGGCTTCTCTGAACTTTCTGGCACGATCAACGATGCGGCAAAATGCATTACGGCCGATACATTGTAATCGCGAATAGTTTGTACCAATCTTTCTTCGTCATGGACAGAAGCATGGATGAAAGGCACATCACTTGGTATCGATTCAGCAAATCCGGTTGACAAATCGTCAAACACCACCACGTCGAAACCTGCATCGCGTAATGCAAGTACCGCATGGTTACCGATGTAACCCGCGCCTCCTGTCACCAGAACGCTGCTTTTCCTGTTCTGAACAACCACTAGAAATTCACCCCGCTTTTTCTACAATATGGTAGGATATTTGACGCTTCAGTAACAGATTATGCTAAATATAAACACCAAAAAGACGTTAACTTGCATAGCATGATGTATCACGATTTTCTATCTGTTTGGTCGCGAACAGTATGGGGACCTTTTTGGTCTAGACTTAGGATCCGCTAGAGCATAATCTGATCAGTCTGGTTCATATTCAGCGGCGGTGAAGTAGCTGGCACATTCCTGTGGTGAGAACTGCGGAAGCGCATCGCGGATTGCGTTCCAGAGTGCGTCGATGGTGCGGCTGGCGGCCTTCCGCAGGAGCGCCTTGAGCTTGGAGAAGGCGTTCTCGATCGGGTTGAAGTCTGGCGAGTAGGGCGGCAGGAACCGCAGTGTCGCGCCTGTGGCTTGGACGGCCTCCCGGACGGCAGCGCCCTTGTGGGCGGGCAGGTTGTCGAGGATGACGATGTCACCCGGGCGTAGGGTGGGTGCCAGAACCTGCTGTGCATAGGCGGTGAACCACTCGCCCGTCATCGCGCCGTCCAGCACCATCGGCGCGGTCAGGCCAGACAAGCGCAGCGCGCCGGTGAAGGTGGTTGTCTTCCAATGCCCGTGCGGCACTGGCGCCCGGCAGCGGGTTCCGCGTTTCGAGCGCCCATAGAGCCGTGCCATCTTGGTGGAGGCGCTGGTCATCATCGATGAAGACCAGCCGCTCCGGATCCAGATCAAGCTGTGCCTCGAACCAGACCTCGCGCTTGGCGGCCACATCTGGCCTCAGTTGCTCGGCAGCGTGGGCAGTCTTTTTTTCTAGGTTGGCAAAATTGGCTGTCTGATGGTCTGCTCTCTGTTGCGGAGTGGGTGGCTGGAGGGCAGTGGGATGGGCAGGCTGTCGGCACGGGATCGGCCGGAGCGTGAGCGGGTGCTGGTTCCGGTTCGGCGTCTGTGTCCGGCCTGCGGCATGGCGATGCGGATCCGCTACGAGAACCGCCGCACGCTGGTGACGCTGTCCGGGTCGGTGAGGCTGCGGCTCAAGATCCGGCGCTGCGAGGCGGTGAGCTGTGTGCGGCATCACCGTCCCTGGCGCCCGGAGGCGGAGGGCGCCAGGGACGGTGATGCCGCAGCATGAGTTCGGGCTGGACGTGGTGGCGTTGGTGGGGGCGCTGCAGCACCGGGATCACCGCTCCGCGCCCGAGATTCACGCGGTTGTCAACGCCGCCTGAATCGTGGTTCTCCCGCATTTCCCGTGCTGTCGTTTTGTCATGCAGCGTTCAGCACGCGGTTGCGGAGCAGATCGAACCCGGCACGGCCATACATGCTCCGCTTGATCAGCTTGAGCCGGTTGATCTGCCCTTCGACGGGGCTCGTGGTCCAGGGCAAGTCAAGTGCGGCCTGCACGGCATCGATGTCGCGGCACAGGTTGGCGGCATAGGATGCGAGTTCGGTCTTCTCCGCCGCGGCGAGCACCTCCGCGAGCGTCTCGCCTCCCTTGCGGCGCAGCACCTGGCGCAGCCGTCTTGCGACCGCGATCGCGGCGGCCAATCCGGGCGCTTCGGCCAGCATCCGCGCGGCAAACTGTCGCTCGGTCTCCTTTAGCGTGTTGCTGTCCGCCATCAGAATGCGCGCGACGCTGCGGCCCGAGGGCACCGGCCATGCCGGTGCCATTCGTGTGGGACGGGGCGCGGTCGGCGCTGGCTCGGTGCCACGGCGCCGGGTGGTCCAGGCGCGGACGGTGCCGGGCCGCCCAGCGAAACCCTGCGCAACCAGTTCGCGCCAGAGCTGGGCTGCGTTGCGGCAGCCCTCGGCCCAACGCCGGTCCAGCACGTCTGCAAAGGCCGCGAGGGTGCTGGTGCGCGGCCGCTGCTTCCAGGATGGGGCGTGCCCGAGGCGGAGCCAGCGGCGGACCGTCTTGCGCTCGGCCCCGAGGCGGGCGGCGATGCGGCTGATCGAAACCCCTTTGGCGCGCAGCCCTGCGGCTTCCTCGTAGCGCGCCTGCCTGCGGGCCAATGAGGCCTGGCTCGCCCGTGCCGCAGCGTTCGGCGGACGCGGTGGGGCGGGCGGCATCGGCTCGGCTGCAATAGCGGCCGCCACCGTGTCCGCGATAAGCCGTCCCGCACGGCGCACGGCAGCAGCGTGCCGGTCGACAAGCGCGGGCACGGCATCACCGAGGTTGCGCAGCAAATGCCATCGATCCGCGACCTGGACCGCAGCAGGAGCACCCTGCCGGATCCCGTCCGCGTAGGCGCCGGCGCGATCACGCGCGACAACTTCGACGCCAGGATGGCGGCGCAGCCAGGTCGCGAGTGTTTCAGCTTGGCGATCGCGCAGCAGATCGACCACGGCGTTGCGCTCCAGGTCGACCAGCATCGTGCCGTAGCGGTGCCCCCGACGCCAGGACCAGTCATCCACACCGAGCACGCGCGGGGCTGGTAGTGGGTCATCGCGGCACGCAGCCGCACGCACAACACGCAGCAGCGTATCGGCGCTGGTCGGCATGGCGAGCCTGTACGCCAGCCGCGCCCCGGCCTCTCCGCCGAGCGCGAGGCCGAGGCAGCGCTGCACCCCGCCCAGCCGTTCGGTCCGGCGCGCCGCAGCCGGTGCCACCTCGGCCAGGCGCTCGGCGAAGGTCTGGCGGGCGCAGGCCGAGTTGAGGCAGCGAAATCGCCGCGCGTGGACCGCCAGTGTCACCGGACGACCCTGCCAAGGCAGGTCGGCAAGGGTTCGACCGTAGCGGCTGTGCACGCGCCGCGAAGCCACGCCGCAGTCGGGACAGGCAGCGGCGTTCTGGCGCGGGCTCGCCTTGATGGTGATGTGCTCAGAGGTGGGCAGGACCTGCTGAACCAACAGTCCCGCCGGGATCAGGGGCAGGAGGCGCTTGGGCAAGGGAGACTTTCAAAGGAGGGCAGTGTTCCTCCTATGTGCTCATCCCGACCCAGAACGCCTACCCAGCAGCACGGGAAATGCGGGAGAACCACGATTCAGGCGGCGTCTACACGCGGTGCTGCGTGAACGTGGGGTGGAGATTGCCGAGCGCAGCGTGACCAACCTGCTGGACCGCTACGACGAGCTGCTGGCCATCGCGCTGACCGACGGGAGCCGTCTGCGGCGTGTTCTGCGTGGGCAGGGCCGCGCCATCCTGGCGTTGGACGGGATGCAGCCCGACGTGGGGCATGAGGTGCTATGGGTGGTGCGGGAGTGCTTCTCGGGCGAGGTCGTGCTGGCGCGCAGCCTGTTGTCGGGTACGGCTGAGGATCTGGCACCGCTGCTACACGAGGCGGCTAGGGCGATCGGGGTGCCGGTCGAGGGGGTGATCAGCGATGGGCAGACCTCGATCCGTCGCGCCATCGCCCAGGTGCTGCCCGGCGTGCCGCATCAGCTCTGCCAGTTCCACTTGCCTCGCGCGAGGCGGCGAACCTGGTCTACGAGGCCGACCGGCACGCCAAGAAGGAACTCAAGAAGCAGGTCCGCGGCGTGCGCCCGATCGAACGCGCGGTGGAGGGGCGCGACGATGCCGGCTCGGAGGTGGTGCGCGGCTACTGCGCGGCGGTGCGCAGTGCCATCACCGACGACGGACGCACGCCGCTCTCGGCCCCCGGGCTCAAGCTCAAGGGGCGGCTGGAGGCGGTGGCGGAAAGCCTGGACCGGGTACAGCAAAAGGGGGCGGTGCCCCCCCGGCGCCGCTCGCGCGGCTGCGCCGGTTGATCGGCCGCGGCCTGGAAGGCACGGCCGCGCTCTGGCCTGATGTGGAACGCGCCTACACCTGGGTGCACGCCGCGGCACGGCTGTTGGGCAATGCTCGTGGCGAGGGATCCGCATCCGTCCGCCGGCGGTTCGATGGCCTGGTCGCGGCCATGCGCCGGCACCGCGATGGCGCCGGCCGTCTGTCCCCTGCCATTGAGCACTTCGCCAAGGTGTTCCGCAGCTACCGGCCCGGACTGTTCCACTGCTACGGCGTGCCTGGCCTGCCGCGGACCAACAACGACCTCGAGCAGTTGTTCGGCTCGCAGCGCTACCACGAGCGACGCGCCACCGGCCGCAAGGCCGCCTCGCCGGCCGCCGTGCTCCGCGGCGAGGTTCGCCTGATCGCGGCCACGGCCACCCGCCTGCGTCCGCCCGATGCCCGAGAGCTGGGATGCGTCAACCGACAGCGATGGGCCGAACTCCGTCAGCGCCTCGAACGACGACGTCACGCCAGGACCCTGCGAACCCGGTTCCGTCGCGATCCCGACGCCTACCTCGCCGCCCTCGAACATCAAGCCTGCCAGCCAATTTTGCCAACCTAGCTTTTTTGACCGTCATGTCGTGGCGGTCGAGCAAGCGCCAGACGGTGCTGGGAGCCACCGCCAAACCGTGATCCCGCCGGAGCATCTCGGCCAACTCAACCAGTGTGATGTCGACCTTGGCGTCTACCGCGGCGAGGACGATGTCCTTGTAGGCTTCGGCCCGTTGCGACCGCCGGTCGCCACCCTGACGTTGCGCCTTGTCCCGGCCGCTCTCCCGCCAATCCTGCACCCAGCGGATCGCGCTGGACACTGAGACGCCGAACCGGGCTGCTGCGGCGCGGCGGGACGACCCTGCCTCCACGGCGGCAATGACGCGCGACCTGAGGTCAGAAGACAGCGCTCTGCTCATCCCCACCGGCCTCCTCCCGGCTAACAGGGTGAAGCAGATTTCGAGCTGTCCGGGAATCCCTCCCCGACTCAATCAGGTCAGATCATGCTCTAAATCAGACCTTGCGATCTGATGGCGGCGTGCGTCCGTGGAAGCCAGATGTGCTGCCATGGCAGTCTTGTTCTGATTGACAGAGACGCGAGTCGGTAGGATTTCGCCCTTCTTTCCACTGTCACACGGGCTGCCCTGCGTGTGGACGGCCGGCGTGTCATCCGCAACCGCCTGGGCTGGCGCGACTCGCCGACTGAGTACGGCCCGCATGAGACGCTCTACAACCGCTGAGTGGGAAGGGTGTGCTCAACCGGATCTTCGCGGGCCTGGCAGACCGCCGACGCCAGCCCGCTCGGCTGATGGTCATGCGATCCACCTCCAGGCGCATCGTCAGCGAGGCTGCGAGGCTCTTGGCACTGTGAGGTGCGGGTCAGCCCGCGTCGGGAGAGCGAGCAGCTTGTCGAGGGCCTTGCGCCGACTCAGCCGGCGCCACGGATAGACCCAGGTCTGGCGCTGCCGGAAGCGTCGCCGGTGGCTCACGCCGGCATCGGTCTGAGCCACCGGTGCCTTCGGCAGAAGCACGTCGAATTCGGCGCAGAGCGCCTCAGCCTGCCGATAGAAACGGTTGAAATAGTCGTCCCAGGGCCAGCCCGGCGCGATCCAGGGTTTGGGCCCGCCCGTGAAGTGAAAGATCTTGACCCGCTGCCCGGTGGTCCGTGGATCCCGGATCATCATATGCTCGGTCTGGTAGTTGAAGGTCTGGGACAGCATCACCGTCCTGCCCCTTGCCGCATGGTTCAGTGCGCTTTGATCGGAGGAGCGGCAGCGCTCCGGATGCTCCTTGAAGAATCGGATAGCCTCCGGGACGATCTCCTTCCAGGGGCGGACTGAGGTGTAGACAACACCGGCATTGAAGTATTCGTTACAGGGAACTCCGATGCCATCCAGATACTGCTGTTCCCGCTCGATGGACTTGCCTACCTCACCGGTGAAAACCTGCAGGTTATCAGGCGCGACGGCGATCTTGCCATGCTCCGGTGGCTGGCTCAGGAGCGTGTCAAGGTTGTCATCGACCATCACGTCCCCATCGATATAGAGAAAACGATCGGTGCCTTCAGGCAGGAAGCGGTCGATCCAGAAACGCGCGAGCGTGATCGGCGGTAGATAGCGATCGCGATGGAAGCGGGCGAGATCCTGGTACTCCGGGATGTCGACCCATTGCAGATGCAAGCCTGCCTTCGCCAGGCAGGCAACACCTTGCTCCTTCCAGCTTGGGCGCCGGTCGAGCACATAGATGATGACATCGGCCGCGTCGCGAGCGGTGTTCGCCCGCGCCGAAAGCGCGGAGGCAACGGTCGGAATCAGGTAGTTATTGTCGCAAATCAGGACGATTGCTGCTTTGCTCATTCAACACTCCCCAATCGTCGCCATGGGCCGCGCTGTGACCCGACACTCAACCTCGCGCGCCTGTGCGCCCGGCGAAGCGGTCGAGATGATCTCGCGGCGTGAATCGGTCCGGCATGTGCTCACCATGAGAAAATCTCGTGGTGTGTCCGGAGCATGAGCTCCGCCGGCAGGCGGCACCCATGCAGTATCAGTACCAGCGTGCTGGCCACGACCATCAAAGCAGGCAGGCGTTCTACAGAAGGATTGAAGCCGAAAGGCTGTAGACGGCTGACCATCATAACCGTTCCAGCAATGCCGATGGCGGCACCCACCAGGACATCTGCCGGACTGTGAAAACCAAGTAGCAACCTTGAACTCCCGAAAGCCGTCGCGAAGGCCAGGCTGACAAGGAAGCTTGCCCTCAGGGTCTGCAACCGGGCGCCGCCGCAGAGCAGCAGGAGACCTGCATAGGTGACTGTCCCCGCCGCGGTATGGCCACTGGGGCTCTTCAGGCCAACCCAGGCCAGTGGCCCGGCATAGGAGAAAGTGGCGAGTTTCAGGAGCAGCATGACGCCCAGTGTCCCGAGGACTGCAGCGAGCCAGATGGTCGCGATGCGGATATCCGCGAAGATCAGAAGCCAGATCGCGACGAGCAAGGATAGCGGAAGAACGATAGCGAGATCCGCGAAATCGGTCAGAAACAGGATCAAATCTCTCATCGATCTTTGCAACTTCGGAACTGCGATTGCTGACTGGCGATGGAACGATATCGCCCTTGGATGAGGAGTACACGAAAGGCCGCCGAGTGACCCTGGTTTTCGGCGTGCCCAGTTGAAGAGGCAAGTCGTGGAAGCGGTCCGGCCGCCACCGCTTCCATCAGATCAGACGGCGCCGGAACCGCGGAGCACGACCTTCACCGTCTTGACGAGGATCTTCATGTCGGTGCGCATGGACGGCCTGAGCACATACTGGGTGTCGAGCGTGATACGGTAGGCATAGCTGGTGTCGCTGCGGCCGCTCACCTGCCACAAGCCAGTCAGGCCGGGACGGACAGAGAGATAGACGCTCTTGCCGTCGGAATAACGCTCGACGAGTTCCTTCTGGGTGACCGGGCGAGGACCGACAAGGCTCATATCGCCGCGCAGAACGTTGAAGAGCTGCGGCACCTCGTCCAGGCTGGTCGCGCGCAGCACGCGGCCGATCCAGGTCACGCGAGGATCACGGCGGAGCTTCTGCTGAGTCTCCCACTCGTGGCGGATTTCAGGATCGCTGGCCAGCAAGTTCTGCAGGCGCTTCTCGGCGTCGGGCACCATGGACCGGAACTTCAGGCAGCCAAACGTCCGACCGTTCCGCGCGATGCGCGGGTGGGCATAGAAGATGGGTCCACGATCCAGGCTTACCAGAAGGGCGATGAAAGCCATGATCGGCAAGGCCAGGACGAGCATCACCAGAGAGAGCCCGATGTCCGTGGACCGCTTCAGGAACGGGCGTCCAAGATTGACATAGAAACCGTTTTGAAGCCGAGGCAGGCGCATCGCGGGATAAGCGATGGAATGGCTGCCGCTCGTAGTGGCAATAGCCGGATCCTGCATCGAGCGGTGCAAAAAGACATCCGCTCTACTTTCCGTCTGGTTAGCATTAGCAATCATCGAAGAAAATCAACCTCCGTTCCAAGGGACAAGATCCGAGACAAAGTCTCCGCAACGAAATTTGTTCTTCCTTCGAGCCTGCCTCCGACTGACCGCGACGCTATGTGACCGTCTGTGTCACGAGAGATGAGTAAGCTTCTTCGTTCGCACGAGCAACAAGGAAATCGTGAGAAAAATCTAATTATAGAGATTACGCACGTCAAAAGGAGAGGAAGCCCGAAAAAAAATAAAACACCCCGTCTTCCCTCTCAGGGAATCGTACTGTTTTTGCTCACAAATGCATCAAAAAGCATGCTTGTCGAATTTTAGTACACCCTGGGGTTAAGTACATCACGCGCGCCGGCTGAGTAACAAAACACAACTCCACAAAAAGCAACCATGGGTTGCTTTGAAAATGCTATACGCTCATAGGACGTATTAATATTGGAATAACATGCCTAGGGTTGCTGCTGCGCGCGCTGAAGACCTGCTCGACACTTTTGGGGTGGTGACGCACCTAGCCTACACGGATGGCGGATACCGCGACCTGAATGCAACCATGGACGCGCTGGCCTATCTGGGCATCGACTATGTCCGGGACGGAGCGCCGAATCCGAACTACGATCGCTATGGCCAGGAGCATTACGCACAGGCAGCGGCCCTGGGCGTGCATTTCACCTTCGCGGCGGATGGGGGCGTGGATCCGTTCGTGGAGGTGGCGCGAATCCATGCCATCGAGGCCACCCATCCCGGCACGGTCACAGCGATAGAAGGACCCAATGAGGTCAACAACTGGCAGGTGGCCTACCAGGGACTTACGGGCACCGCCGGAGCGCAGGCCTATATGAAGGCCCTCTATGACGCGGTACAGGCCGATCCACTCGTGAAGGACATCGACGTGTCCGGCTTCACGGACTGGCCCTTCCACGCTTCGGTCTCGGATACGAGTTCCATCCATCCTTACGCAAAGGAGGGGGACCAACCGCTCGCGACGATTCAGCAGAACATGGCAGGCCAGAGTGCCGTCGATCCGAACAAGGCCTTCTATATCACCGAGACGGGCTATCACACCCAGATCAACCCGTCGGGCGGTTGGGAGGGGGTGGATGAGGCCACCCAGGCCAAGCTCCTGCTGAACACCTATATGGACGGCGCCAGGCTGGGGGCGAAGGAAACCTACGTGTACCAGCTGCTGGACGCCTACTCAGGCTCCTCGCAGGAGGAGCATTTCGGTCTCATGCGCCTGGACAACTCACCGAAGCCCGCGGCGACCGCCATCCATAACCTGACCACGATCCTCGCGGATCATGGGGATAAGAATCTGAGCTTTACGCCGCAGAGCCTGTCCTACACGGTCAAAGGCAACGACCAAGCATACACCTATCTGACGCAGAAATCCGATGGATCCTTCCAGCTGATTGTCTGGTCCGAGCCCGACATCTGGAACCAGGATACCAATCAGCCGATAGCAGTGGCCGCCACGAAGACGGCGATCACCTTCGGCACCGCCGCGAAAAGCATCCAGGTCTTCGATCCGCTGACCGGCACCGCCGCCGTGCAGGCCCTGAATCATGCCAGCAGCGTGACACTGAATGTCACGGATCATCCGCTGGTTGTGCAGTTTCAGCCGGAGCAGAACCACCACCTGCGAGGCACGGCAGGTGCCGATATGCAGGCCGGGCGCGCGGTCAGCGACACGATCCAGCTTCACCATTCTGCCGTCTCCAGTGGCGACCGGGCTCATTCCCTGATGAGCCACTCGGGAGATGACGTGACCCCGAAGATCGGGCTTGAAACAACCGAGTTCAGCAATTTTTTCCTGCACGGTCTCAAGGCAGCGGATTTCGACCTGTTTTCCTGAAGTGAACTGAAGCAGCTGGATCACGGCGTTTCCAACGACCTGCATGGTCGCCTACCGAGTCGGCCACACTACACGACGGTGATGGCTGGGAGGCCAGGGATCAGTTGAAATGGAGGATTCATCCCTCGCGAAGAAGGATCCTGGCCATGACTGCTCTTCCCGGCTCTCTCATGTCGACGCTATCGTCGCATCTGGCCCTGAGCAGCCGCCGCCTGGAAACGATGGTGGTGATCATCCTGGGGCTGGTGAACGGCCGTACCGTGAACCTGAGCCACATCGCCAGCCAGTTTTCCGGGCCGGCGCGCCTTTCCTCCAATTACCGTCGTCTGCAGCGTTTCTTCCAGTTCGTGCGGCTCGACGAAGCATGGCTTGCCCGCACCCTGATCCGACTTTTGAACCTGCGCGCGCCGTTCACGCTGTGTCTGGACCGGACCAGCTGGAAGGTGGGTGCGAAGGACATCAACCTTCTGGTGCTGGCGATTGCCGCGCGTCGGGTGCGCATCCCCATCCTGTGGAGCGTGCTTGCGGCGGGCTGCAGCAGCACCACTGGCCGCAAGGACCTGATGACGCGCTACCTGGCCATATTCGGCGCGGGCTCGATCGATACTCTGCTTGCCGACCGCGAGTTCGTCGGCAATCACTGGTTCGAGTTCCTGCTGGGCAACGACATCCCTTTCGCGATCAGGGTCAAGGAGAACCTTGACGTCGTTCTGGATGACGGCCGCAAAGCCGCGCTTGCCTCCCTGACCAGGCGCAAGAGGACGCGCCTTCAACTGGCCGGCCACAGAGGACACTTCGCGGGAATGAGTGCGGCCTACGCCAGAACGATGGCATTCGTCGCCAGGCGACGCGAAGACGGCACCATGATCGTCATCGCCACCAATCGCGAGCCGAAAGCTGCCTTGTCCGTCTACAGGAAGCGTTGGCAGATCGAATGCCTCTTCTCCGATACCAAGACCCGCGGCTTCAACATGGAGGACACCAGGATCACCCGTCCTGCCAAGTTGCACCTGCTTGTCGCCATGGTCACGCTGGCTCTGGCCTGTCAATCGGCTTCGAAAAGGGACCCTGATCGGCGTGCAATCGGGGTTCTGACTCAATTTTGCTGAAGTTGACGTGCTGGGTTCCCTGGTCAGTCAGGGATCAGCAGGATGGCGAGGAACCTCAGTCCGGCAGCTTTAATCCCGCCAGGATTCGTCCTGGAGAGCGTGGACGAGACCGGCACAGCGGTGGTGATGACGGTGCGACCATCAACGGTGGCAGGGATCTGTCCCGGCTGTGGTGGCGTCAGCCATCGAGTGCACAGCCGCTACACTCGGAACTTGGCCGATCTCCCGCTGAGCGGGCGTCCTGTGGAATTGAAGCTCCTCGTCCGGCGGTTCCGCTGCGACCGTGCCCTGTGCCCCCGCCGCATCTTCTCCGAACGGTTCGTGGCTGCGACGCTATGGGCTCGGCGCACGGCCCGGCTGGACGAGATCGTCCACCACCTCGGCCTGGCGCTTGGCGGCCGTCCGGCCGCGAGCTTCGCCCAGCGGCTGCGATTGCCGGTCAGCAACGACACCTTGCTGCGGGTCGTCCGGCGCCGTGGAAGCCCAGCGTTCACGCCACCGCAGGCGGTCGGGATCGATGATTGGGCGTGGAAGCGCAACCACCGTTACGGCACGCTGATCTGCGACCTGGAGCGACGACGCACTATCGCCCTCTTGCCCGACCGCGAGCCCGCAACGGCGCAGGCCTGGTTGTCCGGCCAGCCGCAGATCGAGATCGTGACCCGCGACCGCGGTGGCGCCTACGCCCTGGCCGCGGCACGGGCGCTACCTGATGCGATGCAGGTAGCCGATCGTTGGCACCTGATGGAGAACGCCAGCCAGGCTTTTCTGGCCGCGACCCGAGCCTGCATGCGCCAGGTGCGCACGGCTATCGGCGCCACCACGGTCGACCCCCGGCTGCTGACCGCGGCGGAGAAGCTCCAGTACGAGGGTTATCTCCGACGTGAGGACGCCAACGCCGCGGTCTTGGCGCTGCACAAGGCGGGCAAGGCGATCAAGGAGATCGTCCGGTGCACCGGTCATAGCCGCGGAACGGTGCGGCGCATCCTGCGCGGCCAGCGCGCGGATGTGTTCCGCACGCGGGAAAGCTCGCTCGACGCACACCTCCCCTGGCTGGACGCGCGCTGGGCGGCTGGAGTCCGCAACGGCGCCGCGCTGTGGCGCGAGCTTCGCGATCTCGGCTTCCACGGCTCGCTGCGGGTGGTCGCAGAGTGGGCGACGCGTCGCCGCCGGTCAGAGCAGGTCAACGTCGAGGGGCTGAGCCGTGTTCCGTCGGCCCGCACCGTGGCACGCCTGATGACCATGGCGCGTGACAGCCTGTCCAAGACGCAGACTGTGACGGTGGCTGCTATCGAAGCAGCGGTGCCTACCCTGGTCCAGGCGCGGGAGATCGTCGAAGCCTTTCACACCTTGATCCGCCGAAAACATGAGGCCGCGTTGGATGGCTGGCTCGACAGGGCGGCAGCCAGCCTCCTGGCCCCGTTCGTGCGCGGGCTCGCCCGGGATCATGTCGCCGTCCGAGCCGCAATTTCCTCCGCTTGGTCCAACGCCCAAGCCGAGGGGCAGATCAACAAGCTGAAGGTGGTCAAACGCCAGATGTATGGCAGAGGGAATCTCGACCTGCTCCAGGCCCGCGTCATAGCAGCAGGCCGATGACCGCCATC
Organism: Roseomonas sp. FDAARGOS_362; assembly: GCF_002754815.1. Lineage (GTDB taxonomy): Bacteria > Pseudomonadota > Alphaproteobacteria > Acetobacterales > Acetobacteraceae > Roseomonas > Roseomonas mucosa. The sequence continues at coordinate 73,081 of NZ_CP024587.1, forward strand.
GAAATTGCGTCAGAGCCCCTATTCCACGCCGGTCAACAGTCCACACCGCCTCGGCATAGGTGTAGCTCGACGCCCCCAGCACCGCCACGAACACCTGCGCCGTGCGCACCTCGCCGGTGGCAGGCTCGATCACCTCCACCGTCTGCCCGGCGAAGTCGACGAACAGCCGCTCGCCAGCCGGATGGACCTGTCGCATCACCGGCGACAGACGGCCCTCCCAGCCTTGGTAGAACTCGCACTAACGGCTGTACTGGTAGCCACCCGGGGTGCTGGCCCGGTACTCTTCCCACAACAGCATCAGCGTCACGCCGGGCCGGCGTAGTTCCCGGTGCACCACGGCCCAGTCGGGCTCGGCCTTGCGCCGTTGCCCGGCAACCGCCCCGCCGCCCGCAAACAGCAGCGCCTCCAGCGCACCGTCCGTCAGCGTCGCCGGCAGCGGCCAGGTCAGGCCGGCCGCCGCTGCCCGGTCCAGGCACAGCCGCGCCGTACTGCGCGCCACGCCCACCGCAAGGCCGATCGCCCGGTCGGAGGCGCACGCCTCGTACTTCAGCCGCAGGATCTCTCGCACTCGTCGCATCGACACTCTCTCGGCTGGCATCCGGGCTCCCCCTCGCGTCCAGCGAGACAGGAGGCCCGGGCCCAGCCCAGCGGTCGAGCAACCACCCACCCCACAGGGGTGCCGACTTCCGATCGGAATGGCCGACTTCATCCCGGAATCAACGGCCGACTTCAAATCGGAATCAGGTGCCGACTTGCTCCGGAATACGCAGGCCAGACGCTCGATCAGGCGCGCGCCGGCCTTGTCCCCGAGCGCCAGGCCTACACAGCGCTGCAGATCGCCCAGTCGCCGGGTCCGCCGTGCCCCGGCGGCCGCAACCTCCGGGAGCCGCTCGGCGAAGGTCTGCCGGGTACAGGTCGGGTCGAGGCAGCGGAACCGCCGTGCCTGGAGACGCAGCGTCACAGGGCGGCCCTGCCATGGCAAATCAGCGAGGCGGCGTTGGTAGTGGCTGTGAACGCGCCGTGACGACGTGCCGCAAGCTGGGCAGGTGGCGGCCTCGGAAGGTAGCGTGGCGGCGATGATGATGTCATCGGAAGCGGGCAGGACCTGCTGAACCAGCAGCCCCGCTGGAAGCAGAAGCAGGAGACGCTTGGACAATCCCAGCTTTCAGAGAGAGGAACGATGCCCCTCCAATGTGATCATCCCACCCTGGAACGACGAGCCACAGCACGGAAAGTGCGGGAGAACCAACTCACGAGTGGCATTGACAAGGGCAACGCCCAGAGCCGAGGGCGGCTCCAGGCTGAGGTGAAAACCCGTCACCACGCGGGTAGCGACGTCAATGGCCAGGGTGAGCCAGGGACGGTCCAGCGGACGACGGTCGATGGCGGACACCACCATGATGTCGGCCAGGGTGTGATCGACCTGCACCAGTCCGAGTGGCCGCTCCTCGGTGAGATGGCCGGCAATCCGACCGAGCTTGCGGCGTGCGTGCCGGGCGCCCCTGCGACGGCGAAGCAACTCACGAGGATCCAGGGCTGCCACACGCTGTGTAACAGCCTTCCGCGACGGCAGTGCCAGATCCTGTGCGACGCAACGGCGTCCAATCTCACGCATCAGGTCAGCCAGCGTCGGGCAATTGGGGCGAAGGTAGAACTCGTCGATGGCCTTCTCGATGGTGGTTTCCACGGCCTTGTTGAGCAGGCGGACGCCGGCGCGGCGTCCGCTTGGGCCTGGGAGCAGCGCCGTGACAGTTCGGTCCGCGCGCAAACGGCGTAGCAGGCGATAGCACTGAGCACGTTCGATGCCGAGCTCTCGGGCCGCGGCATCCACTTCACCGGCCGTACTCCGGTCGGTGCGTGCGAGAGGTGTAAGCACCCGGAGCCGGTGCTCGCCTGTGGCCCAGACTACGTCGTTGGGTCCATGGATATCGATCCTGGGCACAAACAACGATCCAATATCGATACAATTATCATTTTCAGGAAACGGATTATCATGGTCAAGGGAAATCAGAGGCACTAACCATCTGATTTATCCAAATTTCTGATTATCTTGGTTAAAGAACCCTGACAGCAGCGGTTCACCACGGCACGCGTCGCGGAAAGGGCGGGCGTGAGTGTCGGGTCTCTGTACCAGTACTTCCCGAACAAGGCGGCCATCCTGTTCCGGATACAGCGCGATGAATGGCGCCAGACGACTGACCTGCTACGCACGATCCTTGAGGACGCCTCAAAGCCACCGCTGGACAGGCTGCGGGCCTTGGTTCACGCCTTCATCTGCTCGGAATGCGAGGAGGCGGCCGTCCGGGCCGCACTCGACGACGCGGCGCCCCTTTACCGCGACGCTCCGGAAGCAGAAGAAGCGCGGGCGGCAGGAGACCGCGTCATCGAGGCTTTCATGCGTGACGTTCTGCCCGATGCCTCGGACGCTACACGCGAGCTGGCTGGCGACCTCGTCATGACCACGATGAGCACCGTTGGGAAGGAGTTCTCCGAGGAGTCGCTCTCGGCGGCGGACATCAGCGCTTATGCGGATGCCATGGCCGACATGTTCTGCGCCTATCTCGGAAACCATGGTCTCGGGCGCCGCCCCGGCAGGTAGTTGCCTCCACGGTGACCACCGCGCGGGGCCTTGGGTCTATCTCCCGTGCCCATCGCCTCCGGCACAAGTGGAGCTAGCCGCGGCTGAACTCGTGCGGCTCCCCGTCACGCCGGAAGCATTGTTGCGCGCACAAGGCTGGAACCAGCGCTGGGGCCGGTGGTCGCTGCTGTTCAGCTGGCTGCCGGTGATCGGCGCTCCGCTGACGGTCGTGGCTGGGGTGATGCGCGAGCCGTTCCCGCTGTTCCTGGCGCTGGTCACCCTGGCCAAGGTCGGGCGCTATCTGGTCCTGGCCGCGGTCACCTTGGACTGAAGCGGATGATGCGGGTTACGGAGGCCGTCCCGGTCAGCCGGCTGCGAGGTGTTCGATGAGGATGCCGAGGCCGATCCCCATCAGGCACAGGCCGCCCAGTCCCTCGGCCCAACGCCCGAGGCGACCGCCGACAAGCCGCCCCACCATCATGCCCGCGGTTGCCAGAGCGAAAGCCGCCTCACATCGCCATGGCTGCACGGAATTTGCGGGAGAAAGAACCTGTGTCGTCCCGGCACCTACAGGTGTGGCACCAGATCGCGCTGCTTCCGGCTTGGCTCTGGGCCATCTTCTGGCTATGGATCGTTCCCATGTCAAAGAAGTTCATCGCTGACGTGATTCAGCAATCCTCCGATCTGACCGGCCTGGCCTCGGTGCGGCTGGCGGGTGCGGTGATCGAGGCCATCAAGGCCGAGATCGTCGAGACCGGTCGCTTCTCGCTGCCGGAGTTCGGCTCCTTCTCGGTGCGAGAAACCCCGAAGCGGACCAAGATGAACCCGCGCACCGGCGAGAAGGTCCAGGTCAAGGCCGGCGCGACGGTGAGGTTCAAGCCGTCGCCGAACCTGAAGGAGGCGGTGTTCGCCGGCGTGAAGAAGGCCCGCCGCAAGGCCGCCAAGGCCGGCTGACAGGACGCGCCGCGATCACCGGCGCGCCCTGTCGGCTCTTCTCCATCACCGCCTGAGCGAGGACTTTCTTCGTCACATTGTTTCACTACAGATCCGTCAGCCTGAGGGAGCCGAGAGCGTCCCAGGCGGAACGATGTAAGCGGGGCCACGAGGCCCTTGGCACTTTGATCTGTGGTAGAGCCGCTGCTCTTCCTGACATTGAGCACAGCGGCATAGCGCAGGAACTGGGTCGGGCTATTCGATCAGGAACGCCTCGCGGCGCCCTCCCGCCGCTTCGTGCGTGACGATCCAGCTGGGCGGGCGGCCACGGCCGCTCCACTCCTGGCCGTTCGGCCCACGATACCTGACGGGGACCCGGGCGCCGGCGCGCCGGCTCCGTCCACCCGGCCCGTGGCCAGGGGCGGGCATGCGGTCATGCACCAATCCCGCCGCCGACAGACCGAGAGCCGCGGCCTTGCTTTCGAACTCGGCGACCAGATCGGCTCTCGCCTGTTCCAGGCTGGCACGAGCATCCACCTCCCCGCCATCTGTCACGAGTTCAGGGTCCTGCGGTGCGGCGGGTCGACTGGGGTCCACGGCGCTCCCAGCCTCGGGTGCGTTCCCGGCATCCATCACCAGATCCCGCGCCTGCGCATGCTGCTCCAGCATCGCCGCCAGCGTCGCGTGGGTCTCCAGGAACCCGTCCGCGCGCCGCACCACCACACTGCCGCCACATGCAGCGAACACGCGCCGCTGCTGCGTCAAGCGCTGCAATTGCTCGGGCGTAGCCACAAGAACCTGGTAGCCACAGGCCTGCAGCGTCGCCTTATGCTCAGGTGTCAGGTGCAATGACGTGGCTTCCACGTTTGGGGGTCATTGGGCGCCATAGTCTTCTCTTTATCGTTGGCTCTTGCGGAATGCGCAGGTGGACCGCTCCTGAAAGTCCGGATTGGTTGGTTATCGGTTGCGCGCTCCGCCCTGTCCGAGGTGGGACGTCCGGCGGGCGATGTCACCCCTCTTTCGGGTGCACAGCAACGCTTCGGCCACCTGCCGGCATCCACCGCTATGGCACCGCCTGGACCCGGATGCCCCCGAATGCGCTATCCTGCCGCAGGGTCACCACGCGTTGCCGGGCGAGTTCCAGCCCGGCCAGGAAGGTGTTCGCCACGGCGGATCGCTGCCGCAGCGGTGTTGCCGGGGCGGGCGTCCGCCCGGCTCCGACGCCGAGCAGGTCCACCTCGCCTAGCTGCTCCTCCAGCGCCTGGCGCAGCCATGCCAGGGCGTCCGGCAGGGTCCAGACATCCGGCGCCACGGGACGGTAGACCCGCGCGATGTCCCCAGGCGCCGAGCCCTGGCCCTGCCCCTCCAGCATGAGCAGCGTCGCCTCCAGGAAGGCCACCACCATCGCCGCCCGCGGCGGCAGATCCCTCTCCGCCTCCCCTGCCCCGCTGCCCCGGCCCAGCACGTCGATGCCCCGCTGTGGCCGCGCCGTGAGCCACGCCGCCGCCGCCCGGATCGCCGCCTGCTCCTCCCAGCGCCGCAGCTGCCGCGCCGCCTCCTCCCCGGCCTCACCCGGGGCTTCGCCCGCGACCTCCGGCACCGGCGGCAGCAGCGCCTGTGCCTTCAGCCGCACCAACTCGCTCGCCATCACCAGCCAGTCCGCCTGCCGCTCCAGCGGCACCTGGCCGCGGCTTGCCTCCAGTGCGGCCACGAACTGCTCGGCGAGGGGCACGATCGACAGCTGCCCCAGCCGCAGCTTCTGCTGGCGCACCATCTCCAGGAGGAAGTCGAGCGGTCCCTCGAAGTCCTCCAGGCTGAGCACCGGCGGGCCACCGGGATGTGGCGCGGCCTCCCTGCCCTGCCCCGCCGGATACTCCCAGGCCACCGCTACCTCAGCCATCCTCCGGCCCCGCATAATCCGGCCGCAGCTCCAGCGTCAGCTCCGGCCAGGCCCGGCGCAGCCGCCGCAGCGCCTGCCAGGGCGACCAGTCCGCCGACCAGAACTCCACCGCCAGTGCGTCCATCCGCCGCTGCCGCCCGTCGCGCCCGGCCGGCACCTCCCGCACGTGCCGCAGCGCCCGGGTCGTGCCCCAGTGCGCCCAGAGCCAGGCCCGGGCCTGCGGGTCGTCGGGGCCCAGCGCCAGCAGCCGCTCCGGCACCGGCAGCAGCCGCTGCAGGTCGAAGGGACAGCTGAGCTCGCCGGTCCTCCGCGCCACCGCCCGCTGCTGCAGCACCGCCACCGCATCGTGCAGCCGCTGCGACAGGATCCGTGCCCCGGCCAGGCTGATCGCCCGCTCCCCGTCCGGTGGCCCCGCCAGCTGCAGGAACCAGTCCTCGCGCAGCCGCTCCAGGTCGTGCTGCCAGGGGATCACCCCGGGGCCCGCCGCCGCCGCCCGGAAATCCGCCATCCGCGCCGCCGGACCGCTGATCCGCAGCCTGTTGCGCAGCCAGTCGGTGTGCGCCGGCGCCAGCGGGGCCTCGTCCCCGGCCGGGGCAGCAATGGCATCCGGCACGGAGGCGGACGGCACGGCCAGACCCCTCGCCTACAGGTCGAGCAGCCGGGCCGGGCTGTCGCGGGTGATGCGGACCCGGCGGCGATACCCCTGCGTGGTGGCGATGCTCTTCTGCCGGGCGTGGTGCATCACCTGCTCGTCCAGCGCCCCCTTCAGATAGGCCTCGGTGATGAAGCCCGCCCGCAGCCCGTGCGGGCTCAGCCGCTCGGCCGTGTCCACCGTGATCCGGGCCAGCTCCGCCCGCCGGCGCAGGATGCGCCAGACGCCATGGTCGGTGAGCCGGCCCTCGATCTGGCCACCGGCCGAGAGGCGGCGGAACACCGGTCCATAGGCGATGCGCGCCCGGCGCAGCCATTCCTCCATCGCCCGCACCGGGCAGGACAGCACGTTCCGCCCGCGCGGGATGCCGATGCTCGCCCCCTCCCGCTCCTGGTCGCGCTTGGAATGGGGGATGAACAGTACCATCCCCTCCGTCGTGAAGCGCAGGTGCTCGTGGTCGATCGCCACCAGCTCGGAGCGCCGCAACGCCCCGGCGAAGCCGATCAGGAACAGCGCCCGGTCGCGCAGGCCACGGAGGTCGCTGCCGCAGGCGCCCAGCAACGCCTTGACCTCGGTGGAGGTCAGCGCCGCGGCCGGGCGAGCGGGAGCGCCGTGCTGGCCGAGGATACCGCGCAGCGTGGCGTTGATCACCGGGTCCCGGCTCTGCCAGGGATGGCCCAGGCGGCGATGCTCATGGGCGATCGCCGCCAGGCGGCGGCGCAACCCGCTGCGGCCGAGCTTGCGGGCCAGGCTCGCCAGATAGGCCGCGACGACCACCGGCTGGGCCGGCAGCGCGGCCACGCCGCCGGCGGCGCACCAGGCGGCGAAGTCGGCCCAGTCGGCGGCATAGGCGCGCCTCGTGTTGTCGGCCAGCGCCCGGCCGGCGTAGCGCGCCGCCTCCGCCACCGCCTCGCCAACCGGACCGGTGAGCACGGCCAGCGCCTCCGGCGGCAGCGGCTCCCGCACCAGGCGCTGCACCGACCGGGGAAGATCGGAGGGCCAGTCGGCAGGCTGATCCGTCATGCGGCCTCCCACGGGTTCACCAGCGTGGCACCCAGCCCTTCGAAATCGGTCGTGTTCCGGGTAGCGAGGGTCGCGCCATGGGCCAATGCCATCCCCCCGATCAGCGCATCGGCCAGAGCAATGGGCCGGCCCGCGGCCTCTCGCGCCGCGCGGGCCCGCGCATAACGGGCGACACAGCTCGCATCGAGAACCAGGATCCGGTCCGCGAACCCCTCGGCGAGGAAACGTTCGAAGAGGCTCTCGAGACCGGCCCGGCGCTGCCCCTCCGGCAATCGCGCAAGCCCATAGCGGATTTCGGCCACGACCAGACTGGGCAGGAACAGGGTTTCCAGGCGCTGGGCGGCGAGGAAGCGCCGCACCGCCGCATCCGGGCTGGCCCGCATGAGTTCCGAGACGACGTTGGTATCGAGCAGGATCACCCTTCGTCCTCACCGAAGAGTGGCGGGCGGTCCCGCTCCGTGCCGCGGGGCGGCAGAACAAGGTCAAAGCCCCGCTCGGCACCGAACAAGCGCTCGGCGATGGCAGGCAGGGTCTCGCTGCCCACGGTGTCCCGGGCCATGGCAGCGCGGAGAAGCTCGCGGGCCTCTTCCTCGACAGAACGCCGGTGCCGGCGGGCGCGGGCCTTGAGCTGCTCCCGCAACGCCTCGTCGACGTTCCGGATCAACAGGCTTGCCATGTCGTGCTTCTGCCCAATCCAGCCACGGACACTATGCTATCAAATGCTATCAAGCTGCACCAAACCCTTATGAGATCCGGCCGCCCTTCAGCCTTGTGGTCCCGGGCAGTTGCCATGCCCCAGAACCTCCTCGCAGCCTGCTGGCGTTGGTATGCTCGCCAAGGCTTCATCGGGGGCAGGAAACGAAAGCGCTCTCAGTGCCCGGCTTATGAGCACGCCGAGGAAATAGCGCTCAGGCGTCGATAGGCTTCCAGCCATGGCGGGCCCGGCTGCGTCGTAGAATCGAAAGAGAAATGGTCGCCGCGTGCTGGGTCATGGAGCGCCCTCTCTGGCGACCGTTGGCTGACCGAAGCCGAACACCCCGAAGAACAGCAGGGCCTGCTCCGCCAGCCAGTCCGCTGGTGCCTCGCCCAGCTTGCCGGCGATGACCGAGCGATCCAGCGTTGCCAGCTTATCGAAGCGCACCACGGACAGGATCTTTAAGCCGGTCCCCGGACTGGCCGCGAGCGCTGCCATATCGGGGCCGGTGCGGGGCACGGAGGTGATGAAGCAGACCACGAGGTCGGTCCGCCGGTCATTGTCGCGTGAGACCACCAGCGCCGGGCGCCGCTTGTCGCCGGACAGGTCGGTGAAAGGAAAGCGGGTGAGAACGATGCTGCCGAAAGCGAACACCTAGCGCCGCGTCTCCACCAGGTCGTCATCCGAATATAGGTCGGGCTCATCCCGCAGCCAGTCGAACGCCTTGCCGTCCTGAGCCATCCTGCCCATGGGAAGGGTCTCGTTCTCGGTGAACTCGACCACGACATGCACACGGACACCCCCAGGGATGCCACGCCGGGCGAGTTCCGCCGAGACGTCCCCAGCCGTGGCATCGAGAATGATCTGCGGCATCGATTGGCTCTCCTGCAAGCCCCGGGATTCTAGCGGTTCCGGCCCGGGTCGTCTTGCCTGATGAGCGACGACGATCTCCGGAGAAGACCATGCTGGAGCTGTTTAGCCTTCCACTCGAAATAGGGCAACTGCCAGTTCCTCAATCATCAGGCACGATAATAGATGCTTATCGTGCCTGATAATCGGATAACACATTGTTGTCGCGAGATAGATGGCGCCATCCACCGGCAGCAGTCCTCGCACCCAGCATCCCATCACGAAGACAGAAGCAGCCATCCCGGCAGAGGCAGGATCGTGGCACATCCTTCTGCCTTCCGCCGGTGGGAATGGCGGCGCGGCCCCCGATTTTTCCTGTTCCCGTTCGCATCGCGCGGTTCCAGAGCTTGGAGCCGTCGCCGCGAGAGCACAGCACAATGGGTGGATCGGCCGCAGCGAGGTACGACGAGGTTCCTGGCCCTTCCTGGCTGGCTCGGGCATGCTTCCAGGTGCCAGCACCAACCCCGTATGCCCCCCGCCCCGGGGCAGGAGCCCCTTGGAACACCAGGATGGTCCGTCCCCTGACCGACAGAACCGCAAGCATGGGAAAGCTCGATACCCCTCTGCCGGCAAACTACCTGAGCGCCATCCAGCAGCTGGTCGACAAGCGCAACGCCCAGGCCATGCAGGAACAGAAGCGTTTCTTCGCACGCGATCTGCACGAGGAAGCGCTCGCGGAGCTGATCCAGCGTGCCGAGGCGGGCGAGCCAATCATCTTCATGGCCACCCCCGCCTCCAGGGCCTCCCGCAGAACTTTGTGGGTCGATGAGAAGCTCAAGGCCGGAGTGGATCACCTGGCCATGCTGCATGGCGTCACCCGCTCGGCAGTGGTCTGGACCGCCTTGCACGGTTATCTGGAACGCCGGGACGCCCTGCGAGGGGCAATCGCCGCCTAGAATACTATTTTGCGGAGTTTTACGGCTGGACTTTGGCCAGCATATGCCCGCAATGTCCACCGTCCGGACTCGTCACCCGACGTTTGCGGACATTCCTTCCACCGTCCTGTGAGGACCCAACCCATAGCGCGCTGAAAAGCAAAACGGCCGGTGCCTGCAAGCACCAGCCGTATCGCACTGAAAACTCTGGATTGGGCCAAAAATGTCTGACCCCAATCTAGAAACGGGCTCACCCTTCGTCAAGCGACACTTCGCCTGACAACGGGAGAGCCTTGTCGACGGTGCGGCTGCGCGCTCGCGAGGAGCGAGCCATGTCGAGTTCGGATTCCGACCCCCCGGCCCCACCCCGGCCCACCGGCCGGCGCCGCGTCACCCCGGCGCAGATCCGCAACACCGCGGACCTCACCGGCCGCATCGAGGCGGTCAGCCATGTGCGGGTGCTGGCGGTGTTCAAGCGGGTCTTCCCGCTGCTGGGCCTGGACGAGCGCCTGCGCACGCTGATCGACGTGCTGTTCCGCTACACCACGGCACAGGACTGGAACGGCGAGGGACTGCCGATCGTCTGGCCCGGCCGCTGGCAGCTGATGCGCGACCTCGGCCTCGGCCTGCGGGCGGTGCAGTACCACCTCGCTTTGGCGCTGGAGGCCGGGCTGATCGTCTCGCACGAGCAGGGCGGCGGGCAGCACTGGGGCATGCGGGATGCGGAGGGACGCATCATCCGGGCCTCGGGCTTCAGCCTGGCGCCGCTGGCCGAGCGGCTGCCCGCCTGGGAGCGGCTGCTGGAGGTGCAGCGGCAGGAAGCGGCCGAGGCGGCGCGGCTGCGGCGCGAATGCGGCTTCCTGCGGCGGCGGACGCTGGAGCTGACGGCGCTGGGCCAGGCGCGCGAGCTGCCCGGTTCCGACTGGCTGGCGGTGGAACGGGAGGCCGAGGCCCTCACCCTCCAGAGCCGCCGCCTGGACGATCCGCGTCCCCTGGCCCCCATCGCCGGTCGGCTGCGCCTGTTGCTGGACGAGACCGAGCGCCTGATCCGGGCGGCCATCCCTGCGGATCACGGGGAGGATTCACCCCACGGTGCAACCTTGGTTCACCCCATTACAACTACAAACCACCCCTCTATCGCTAAAGCGATTGCACCCGTCGCCTGCGGCCATGCTCAGGAGGCAGGAGCAGGCGGAACCGGATCGCAGGAGCGGTCGGCCACGGAAGCGGTGGCAAAGGGAGCAGGAGGCGAGTCAGGACAGCCGGCGGTGCTGCGCGGCTTCCCGATGACGCCGGAGGTGCTGCTCCACCTCGTCCCGGGCCTGCGGGACCGGAGCCGCCGCGTGCCGGCCTCATGGCGCGATACCTGGGTGCTGGCCAGCGATGCCGGCGCCGAGATCGGCATCTCGAAACACGCCCGGCTGCACGCATTGAACCTGCTGGGCCAGCAGGGCGGCGCTGTGGCGCTGGGCACCGTGCTGGCCAAGCACGAGGCTGGCCTGATCCGTAATCCTGGCGGCTACCTGCGGCGGATGCTGGAGAAACACCAGGAGGGCGACCTGCATCTGGATCGGACTCTGCACGGGCTGGCCGATACTGTGGGCCGGACCGGTACGCCGACTCGGGCATCGGGCGCGGCGGGATCCGTCATGCGACCGTGATCGGCTGAGGGTGAGGATTCACCGCGCCCCGCAACGTCCTGACGCACGGGCTTTGAACAGGTCGTGTAGCCGCCCGACCAGGCCGTGCTGTCACGAAACCGGGCACAAGGTTCTTGTTATGTTCTGGATTCGCCAGATAGCTTGCCGGCATGTCCGACGAGCGTCCCAACGAATCCAGCGGCAATCCGCTGACCCCCGCGCGGCCGGAGGAGGTGGCCGAGGCCCTGTCCTACGCTCTGCGCTACGACGAGCGCGGCCGGCCGCGACCGCATGGCGGCGAGATGATCGCGGATCTGGCGGCCCAGCACCTGGCCCGCCATCTGGAGCGGGCCGGCTTCGTGCTGATGAAGCGCCCGCCCGGTCGGCCGCACCATGTCGGCTGACCTGGAGCACGCCCGTCGCGTCGTCGCGCTGCGGCTGCCCTGGCTGGCCGTGGATGCGCTGCGGCGGCGAGCGCCGGATCTCGCTGGCCAGCCGGTCGCGACCTGGCAGGCCGTGGGCAACCGGCGGGTGCTGGTCTGCGCCGATGCCCCGCCCCTGCGGGCCGGGCAGTCGCTGGCCGATGCCCGGGCCATGCTGCCCGACCTCGTGCTGCGCCCCGCCGATACCGCCGGCGAGGCCGATCTGCTGCGCCGCCTCGCGACCTGTGCGCTGCGCTTCACGCCGGCCGTGGCGCTGGATGCTCCGGATGGGCTGATCCTCGACGTTACCGGCGCCACCAGCCTGTTCGGCGGCGAGACCGCCCTGCTGGCGACGCTGGAGGAGGGCTTCCGGCGAGCGGGCTACCGGGTGCGGGTCGCGATGGCCGGCAATGCCGATGCCGCCGCCGCCCTCGTCCAGGCCGGGTACCACGGCACCGTGGTGGCACCGGGCGAGGATGCCACGGCGCTGGACCCGCTACCGGTCGCGGCCCTCCGCTTGCCCGCCGGCGTCGCGGGCGGCCTGGCCCGGCTCGGGCTGCGGAGCGTGGGCGCGGTGCTGCGTCAGCCTCGGGCGCCGCTGGCCCGGCGCTTCGGGCGGCCGCTGCTCGATGCGCTGGACTTCGCCACCGGCGCCAGGGTCCGGCCTCTGCAGCTGATCCAGCCGCCGCCGGACTTCTCCGCCGCTCAGACCTTCCTGGAGCCCATCGTCACCCGCCCGGCGATCGACCGCGCCGTGGACACGCTGCTGGAGGAGTTGTGCGGCGCGCTGACTGAGGCAGGCCGCGGCGCCCGCCGCCTGAGCCTGCTGACCTTCCGCGTCGACGGCGACGTGCAGGAGGTGGCGGTCGGCGTGGGCCAGGCCAGCCGCGCCCCGGCCCATCTGCGCCGGCTCTTCGTCGAGCCGCTGGGGCGGCTGGAGCCCGATTTGGGCTTCGACCGCTTCGTGCTGCGCGCCACGGAGACCAACCCGCTCGCGGGAAGGCAGATGGCGACCGTCCTGGGCGGCGCGGAGGCGAATGGTGACCAGGAGACAGTGCTGTCGGAGCTGCTCGACCGGCTGAGCCAGCGCGTGATGCTGTGGCGTCCCAGCCCGACCGGTAGCCACTGGCCGGAGCGGGCGGTGGTCCCGGCCAATCCCTTCGTGCCGGCCATGGCGGCGCCCGAGGGCTGGGGCGAGCGGCGGCGGCCGGTGCGGCTGCTCGACCGGCCGCGCGAGCTGACGGTGATCGCCGAGGTTCCGGACGGCCCGCCGGCGCAGTTGCGCCTGGACGGGCGCGTGCACCGGGTGCGGCACGCGGCCGGCCCGGAGCGGCTGGAGCCGGAATGGTGGGGCGAGACACACGACCGTCCCCGCCGGGACTACTTCCGGGTGCTGACCGGGACGGGGGAGCGGCTCTGGCTCTGCCGCCTCGGGGTGGACGGGCCCACGGCACCCGCGCGCTGGTTCCTGCACGGCTACCTGGCGTGAGGCTCCGATGTCCCCCGCCTATGCCGAGCTCGGGTGCCGCTCGAACTTCACGCTGCTCGACGGCGCCTCGCACCCGCAGGAGCTGGTGGCCACGGCCGCGGCCCTTGGCCATGCCGGGCTGGGGCTCTGCGACACCAACTCCCTGGCCGGGGTGGTGCGCGGGCATGTCGCGGCGCGCGAGTTCGACCTGCCTTATGTCGTGGGCTGCCGGCTGCGGCTGGACGACGGCGCCGAGTACCTGGCCTGGCCCACCGACCGGACGTCCTACGGCCGTCTGACGCGGCTGCTCTCGCTCGGCCGGATGCGCTCACCCAAGGGCGAATGCGCCATCACCCGCGAGGAGATGCTGGCCCACGCACCGGGCTGGTGCCTCGCCGCCGTGTCGCCCCTCCGCCCCGACCTCGCCTTCGCCGATCGGCTGCAGGCCGATGCCCGGGCGCTGCGCGGCGTGCTGGCCCTGCCGCTGCTCTGCACCGCCACGGTGCGCTTCGACGACATCGACGAGGACCGGCTGGAGGCGCTGGCCGAGATGACGGCGGTGACCGGCACCGGCCTGCTCGCCACCAACGACGTGCGCTACCACGCTCCCGGGCGCCGTCCCCTCGCCGACGTGCTGACGGCGATTCGCCTCGGCCGCCCCGTCGACCGCCTCGGACAGGCCGCCGAGCCCAACGCCGAGCGGCACCTCAAGCCGCCCGCCGAGATGGCGCGGCTGTTCCGCGATCATCCGGACGCCCTGCGCAGCACCCTGCGCGTGCTCGACGCGTGCCAGGGCTTCTCCCTCTCCCAACTCCGGCACGAGTACCCCGACGAGATCCTGGAGCCCGGCCGCACGCCGCAGCAGACGCTGGCCGTGCGGGTGGCCGAGGCCGCGACGGCGCGCTTTCCGCGCGGCGTGTCATCCGACATCCAGGCGCGCCTTGACCACGAGCTCGCCCTGATCGGGCAGCTGGACTACGCGCCCTACTTCCTGACCGTGGACGAGGTGGTGCGCTTCGCGCGGGGACGCGGCATTCTCTGCCAGGGGCGCGGCTCGGCCGCCAACTCCTCGGTCTGCTACGTGCTGGGCATCACCGCGGTCGATCCCTCCAAACACGACCTGCTGTTCGAACGCTTCCTCTCGGCCGAGCGGGCCGAGCCGCCCGACATCGACGTCGACTTCGAGCATGAGCGCCGCGAGGAGGTGATCCAGTTCCTCTACCGCCGCTATGGGCGCGACCGCGCGGCCATCGTCGGCACGGTGATCCGCTTTCGCGGCCGCTCCGCCGTGCGCGAGGTCGGCAAGGTGCTCGGGCTGTCGGAGGACGTCACCGGCCGGCTGGCCAAGGCCAGCTGGGGGCCAGGGCGGGACGACAGCCTGGTCGAGATCGCCGCGGCCGAGGGGCTGGACCTCGCCGACCGCCGACTGCGCCTCGCCCTGGAGCTGGCGGAGGAGATCCAGGACTTCCCCCGGCATCTGGCCACCCATGTCGGCGGCTTCGTCATCTCGCGCGGGCCGCTGATCGAGATGGCCGTCATTGGCAACGCCGCCATGGACGGGCGCACGGTGCTGGAGTGGGACAAGAACGACGTCGAGGCGCTTGGCCTGCTCAAGGTCGACATCCTGGCGCTGGGCATGTTGTCCTGCCTGCGGCGTGGCTTCGAGCTGCTGCGCCGGCACCGCCTCGCCGATCTCGACCTGGCCGCCGTGCCGCGCGACTGCGATGAAACCTACGCCATGCTGCGCCGGGCGGACTCCCTGGGCGTGTTCCAGGTCGAGAGTCGGGCGCAGATGAACATGCTGCCGCGGCTGCGGCCGAGCCGCTTCTACGACCTGGTGGTGCAGGTCGCGTTGGTCCGGCCCGGGCCGATCCAGGGCGACATGGTGCATCCCTACCTGCGCCGGCGCTGGGGGGACGAGGCACCGGTCTACCCCTCCCCCGCGCCGGAGCATGGGCCGCCCGACGAGCTGGAGAAGGTGCTCGGCCGCACTCTGGGCGTGCCACTGTTCCAGGAGCAGGCGATGCGGGTCGCCATCGTGGCGGCCGGCTTCTCCCCCGGTGAAGCCGACCAGCTCCGCCGTGCCATGGCGACCTTCAAATACACCCAGGGTGTTGCGGTGTATCGCGACAGGCTGGTCGGCGGCATGGTCCGTCGCGGCTACGACCCCGAGCTCGCCGAACGGGTGTTCAAGCAGATCGAGGGCTTCGGCAGCTACGGCTTTCCCGAGAGCCATGCCGCCTCCTTCGCCCACCTGGCCTACGCCTCGGCCTGGCTGAAATGCCACCACCCGGCGGTGTTCGCCGCAGCACTGCTGAACAGCCAGCCGATGGGCTTCTACGCCCCGGCGCAGATCGTGCGCGACGCGCAACAGCACCGGGTGGTGGTGCGGCGACTGGACGTGAACGAGAGCCAATGGGACTGCACTCTGGAGCCAGAAGCTCGCAGCGCCGAGGGCCTGGCGCTGCGGCTGGGCCTGCGGCTGGCCGAGGGACTGGCGGCCGAGGACGGCAAGCGCGTGGCCGAGGCAAGGCGCGCGGGCAACGGCAGCCCCTTCGCCTCGGTCGACGAGGTGGTGCGCCGGGCGGGCGTCCCCCGGCGGGCGATCGAGGCGCTGGCCGCGGCGGATGGCTTCGCGGGCATGGGACTGGATCGCCGGACGGCCCTCTGGGACGCCAGGGGAGTCGAGAACGATACCCCTCCCCTGCTGCGCCTCGCCGGCCAGGCAGCGGCGGCCGGCGAGCCGCCGCTGCTGTCCGAACCCTCCTCTGCCCTGCCGGCCGAGGACGATGGGCAAGCGATGATGCTGGACTACGTTGCGACGGGCCTGAGCCTGCGACAGCATCCGCTCGCCCTGCTGCGGCCGAGGCTGCAAGCGCTGGGCTGCCGCACGACGCGGGACCTGGACAGCCTGCGCGGCGGCGCCCGGATCCGGCTCGCCGGCCTGGTGCTGATGCGTCAGCGGCCCGGCACGGCCAAGGGCATCGTCTTTGTCACGGTGGAGGACGAGCACGGCACCGCCAACCTCGTCGTCTACGCCGACATCGCTGCACGCGACCGCGCTGCCCTGATCGGGGCCCGGCTGCTGCTGGTGGAGGGACGGATCGAGCGTGAGGCCGAGCGGGCCGAGGTGCCGGTCATCCACCTGATCTGCCGCCGATTGGAGGACCGCTCCGACTTGCTCAGAGGCCTTATGGATGACGATTTCAGCGGTCAAAGGCCCCCGGCTCAATCACCCAAAGGCATGCCAGCAAGCCGGGACTTTCGGTAAAGTCTGCTTTCCCGCTTTCGGGAAATCAGTAGAAACCGATGGCACGTTCGGTCTGCCCTACTTGTGGTTTGAGGGACGGTACGTTTCTCCCGGCAGATCATCAGCGGCATCTTAGTCAGTACAAGCGCCTGATTTCTCTTACTAGTTCACCCGATACCGAGATGTACCAAAGGGCTGTTTCCGGCTTTCCCGAAATAGGGAAATAGCTCTTTAGGGCTATCGGGTTTCCGTGAAAGCGGGTTACAACGAAGAAGGTGAGCGGGAAAGCCCGGTTTCACGAAACCGGTGTTTCGGGAGAGTTCCATGGCCATTGTGACGTTTGCCCAGGTCAAAGGAGGCTCGGGCAAGACCACCGCCGCGATGTGTACCGTCGCCGAGCTGGTCGCCCGCGGGGAGACGGTGGCTGCCCTGGACCTCGATCCGAACCGCCCCCTGAAGGCATTTTTTGCGAAGGTGCCAGAGCTGACGCGTGTCGAGGTGGCTGTTCCGGATGGGGAGCGCCGGGTCACTGCGCTAGTGCGAGATCTGGCATCCAAGCACAATCATGTCGTGATCGACTTGATGGGCGCTGCCACCAACGACACCCAGGTGGCAATGGCGCTGGCGGACCTCGTCATCGTTCCGTCCCAGATGAGCGAAACCGACCTGCGCTGTGGGGTAGAGACCTGGCGGCAGGCCGAGGAGGCCCAGGAGATCAGCGGTCGCCGAATTGCGCGCGGCATACTTCTGACGAGGACGGCGGCCGGCGCCGCCAGGCCAAGAGTGGAAGCCTTTCTGCGCGAGCAGTACCAGCGGGTAGGCGCACATGTTCTCACGGCTGCCTTCGGTGATCGGGCCGCGTGGAAGGAAATGACTTACACCGCACATATTCCTCACCTCCATGACAGAGGAAGCAATGCCGCCGCTAACTTCGTCGGGGTCTTTGATGAGATGATGGCCCTGATAGCAGGCGATCCCTCCACCCTGGCCAGCGCCGCCTGAAGGATCGACCGATGGCCACCAAACCCCTTCGCCCGGTCCTGCAAGCCCCGGATCTGGGATCTCGCCCCACGCCGGTTCCCACCTCGGCCCACGATCCACGCTTCAGTGCCGCCGAGGTGCTGGAGACCCCAGAAGCCCTTGAAAGAGGCTTGAGAAGCGGCGCAGTGCGGGTGGTCAACCCGGAGACAGCACCGGCAGCGAAGCGAGCCGAACCAGGACTTGTGACGTCAGGCCGATCGCCCGAAATTTCACTGTCTACCAAGGCGCCGGAATACGTCCTGCAGCAGCTTCGGCGACGCTATGCCGAAACTGGGGTGACCATTCGCAACCAGCTCCTCCTTGCTCTGCGCAAGGACGGGATCGAAGTCTTGGAGGCAGACCTGCACGACGAACGGAAGCGCCAACGCAACCCGTAGGTCTCGGGTTTTCGAGGTTTCCGGAAAACCGGAAAGACCGATATAGATCAATCGGTCTTTCCGGTTTTCATGATTGTCTCTCCATATCAAATGCCGGCAACAGCCAGGCGTACCGCCCGCCAGCACAGGTCGTCGCGTTCGTCCTGGGATTGCCGTGCAGGGCCGCTGAAGGTGTGAGGAACCAGGGGAACAGGCCCCTGTAGGCCGAGACCTTCGGCCGTCTCGGCGTGGATGCGTCGCTTCCGTTCGCGATAGACCAGCTCCTCGCTACCCATGGTGGCGACCACCACGAGAGGATGCCCTCGGCGCGCAAACTGGTCCGAACGAAGGATCCAATCCGGGATGCACGGCTCGCGTGCCTCGTCTCTATCCGGACAAAGGTCGTGCAGAGGCCTTTCGATTTCGATCGAAAGTTCGACCTTGAGGGCGAGCCAACGTTGCAGGCGGCGCAACTGGTTCAGCGTGCAACGTTCCGCGGCGCCATTGACCAGCATGAGGTGGGTCTTTGAAATGCAGGGATGCAGGTAGGCGCGCAGCGCCTCAGCAGGCTCCTCCGGTCCAGGCCGACCGATAAGACAGATCGCGAGGTAAGGCGCCCGCGCCATCCCAGATTCGATCCCAGGGACCGCAGGCCCGATCCATTCTTCCCACACGGAGATGCGGCCTCGAACCTCCAGTGGTTCCCCTTGGGCCATCTGCAGCACGCCGGACTTAAACCCGGTCACAACCGACAGCAGGACACCGTAGGTCCTGCCGCGCATGAAGGCATCCCCGGAGGCCGCGTCGATCCGCCTCAACAGGAGCGGTAAATCAGGCCGCCAGGTGCAAAGCCACTCGGCCAGTGGCACGCCGCGATCCAGATCCACCTCCTGTGCCGCGCGACGCAGAGCCCTGAACTGCTCTCCAATCGGCGGCGGAAAACCGGGGCCCAGCCGTTGCAGGCCGGCCTCGGCCGCGAGATGGGTGAGCAGGCAGGCAAGGCTTTCGCGCCTGCGCTCGTAGCTCCGGCGATGCAGCCCCGGCGCCTCGGCCGGCGCCGCCCGGTCCTCGGCGAAGCGGCGAAGCAGCCGCAGCCCGGACACGCCGTGCCGCCGGTCGTAGCTGCGGACCAGATCGGCCTGCTCGGCCGCGTCGAGGAAGAAATCGCATTCCGCCACATGCTCGGCCCAAGGCTCTTCGCTATGGCGCCGGACGTGGCTTTCGGCCACCGGCACCAGCGCGGGCGGGCGGACCCGATCCGGTCTGCAGTCGCAGAAGAACCACCGTGCCTGTTGCTGGTGCCGGCGCACCACCTCGGCGCCGCGGCTGCGCGCCCGCTCGCTCCCGAAGCGGCCAAAGGCCGCGCGTAGCACCGCGTCCTCCTCCGCATCGAGCGGGCGCATGCCGGCTCCGTCTCCACGCCTTCCCACCGCCAGCATGCCGATCTCCCTCGTCTCCAGTCGCCTTTCCCGAGGCTCGCTCGTCACGGTGCGAACGAGCAGCGAAGGCTGCGTGGCAATCCTCTTTCCGTTCGCATCACGGCCCGCGAGCCTGAACCCGATTGGTGCGGAGAGAGGCGAGGCATGGAGGGCAGGAGGGGAGGAGCGGGGCCGCTACCGCGAGCACCGGACACGCGACAAGGGTGCGTCGGCTGGCGCCTCCCGCGCCGGGGCAGGCCCCGGCTGCGCCCTTGTCCCGCGTCCGTCTCGCGGTTGGCGGGTGGAATCACGGTGAAGGATTCCGAGGAATGAGTGGCCCCGATGAGGAGTTGGATAGACTGAGGGAGGGCGTGAACTGTGCCGCCCTGCTGGAGCGCCTGCCGCCCCCCTGGAAGCTGGACAAGGCGGAAAGCACCCGGGACTGCCTGAAGTACCGGCGCGGCAAGGGTGAGATCATCATCGTCAACCATGGCGGCCAGGGCTGGTGGGACGCCGGGAGCACCGCCAAGGGCGATGTGTTCCGGCTGGTGCAGCACCTCCGGCCCGATCTGAACTTCGGCCATGTCCGCAAGCTGCTCCGCGAGATGGTCGGGTTGCAGCCGAGCTTTCCCGAGCACGAGCGGGTGCGTCCGCAAGGGGAGGGGAGCGTCCCACCCGCCATGCGCTGGGCTGCGGCGAAGTCTCTCCGTCCGGGATCGCGGGCCTGGGGCTACCTGGCCGAGGTCCGGCATCTGCCCTCTCCGGTGCTTCGGGCAGCGGCGGCGGCGGGCGCCCTCCGGGAGGGGGCCTACGGCACCGCCTGGTTCGCCCATCGCGACGAGAGCGGCACGCTGACAGGCTTCGACATGCGCGGGCCGGTGTTTCGCGGCTTCGCCAAGGGGGGCGAGAAGACCCTGTTCCGCCTGCCCGGCTGGATCCGCTCGCGGGAGGTGCTGCCGCACCGCCTGGCCGTGGCCGAGGCGCCGATCGACGCCCTGAGCCTCGCGGCGGTCGAACGACTGCGGGGCGACACCCTCTATGTCGCGACCAGCGGCGGCATGGGGCCTGGAACCGTCCGTGCCCTGGACCTTCTGCTGGCCGCCATGGCCGCCCTCCCGGATGCCTGCCTGGCCGTCGCCACCGACAGTGACCCACCCGGCGAACGCTACGCCGCCTTCCTGGGGGAGCGGGCCGCGGCGGCGGGCGTGCCCAGCGAGCGCTGCCTGCCACCGCACGGGCTGAACGACTGGAACGACGCCTTGCGACAGGGGAGGGGGGCATGAGCACCACCGAACGCGCGGCTCCGGCCCCGAGCCACGAAGCGTGGACCCTTGCACGGGCCCTGCACACCGCCTTTCTCCGGCTGCCCGACCGGCTGAGAGCCCGCTGCACGGTGCCGCCGACCGGGGATGCCGCGATCGACCGGCCGGTGCTGGTCGAGGCCTGCGACGGCTCCGACCACTACCGGGGCGTGGTGGTCGCGGGACAGCGCGACGAGAGCGGCCTCTGGTTGCTGGACGACGCCTTCACCCTGCTGACCCTCGACCACGACGACGGCCCCGAGGCCGCGCTTGTCGTCTGCCATGGATGGAACTGCCATGCCGACCGCATCTGACACCACAGACCACGACCACCTGGTGGCCGGGCTGACCCCTGCCCAGGGAGAGGCGGCCGGGATGCACGGGCCGGTGCTGGTGCTGGCGGGAGCCGGAACCGGCAAGACCAAGACGTTGACCGCCGGCGTCGTGCTGCGGATCGCCGAGCGCGGCATCCCCGCCTCTCGCATCCTGGCCGTGACCTTCACCAACAAGGCCGCCAGTGAAATGCGCGCCCGCATCGTCGCCCTGCTTGACGGCCAGGCGGCGCCATCCTGGATCGGCACCTTCCATGGTCTTGGCGCCCGCCAGCTTCGCCTGGAGCCGGAGATGGCCGGGCTGCGCGAGGGTTTCGACGTGCTCGACGCCGACGACAGCCGGCGCCTGCTCAAGCGGATCATGAAGGCCCGAGGTGAGGATGCCGACAACGAGGGCATGGGCAGGGACCCGGTCAAGACCATCGCCGGACACATCGGACGCTTCAAGGACAACCTCATCACCCCGGGTGAGGCAGCGATCCGCGCCGAGGCGATGATTGCTGGAGACCGGATGGCCGACGCCTCCGGCCTGCGCGCCGCGGCGCGTGTCTACCCCGAGTATCAGCGGCGGCTGGTGGAGGCCAACGCCGCCGATTTCGGAGACCTGCTGCTCTGGCCGAGCGTGTGCATGGGACACGACGAGGAACGCCGGCAGCGCTTCGCCAGCCGCTTCTCCTGCATCCTGGCCGACGAGTACCAGGACGTGAATGCCGTGCAGTACCGATGGCTCCGGCTGATGGCCAGGGACCATGGCGAGATCTTCGCGGTCGGCGACGATGACCAGGCGGTGTTCGGCTGGCGCGGCGCGGACATCGAATACATCCGCCGCTTCACGCGCGACTTCCGGGATGCAGCCGTGGTGAAGCTGGAGGACAACTTCCGCTCCACCGGCCACATCCTCGCCGCGGCCAACGCGGTCATCGCGCGCGAGGACGGCCGCCTCGGCAAGACGCTGCGCCCTACCCGCGAGCAGGGCCAGCCCATCGAGGTGGTCAGGTTCCGCAACGACGAGGCCGAGGCTACCGGCATCGTGGCCGAGATCCGCAAGCGCGGCTCGGAGGGCGTGCTCTGGCACGACATGGCCATCCTGTACCGAGCCAACCACCTGTCGCGCAACATCGAGGAGGAGCTGCTCCGCGCAAGGGTGCCCTATGTGCTGGTGGGCGATGTCGGCTTCTACCAGCGCGCCGAGATCAAGGATGCCCTGGCACTGCTTCGCCTCGCCGCAAGCCCTGACGATGGCCAGTCCGACGAGGCCTTCCGGCGCGCCTGCAACACCCCACCCCGCGGCATCGGCCCCAAGGCGCTCGATCTGCTGGAGCGCGACGCCGAATGGCGCGGCTCCTCGCTGCTCGCCGCCTGCCACACCGCGGATCTGCCGGCCAGGGTGCGGGGGGCGGCCGGAGCCTTCGCGGACGCCGTGCGTTCGGTCGCGGCCGACACCGGCGCCACGGTGGCCGACCGCCTGTCCATGCTGCTCGACCGGACCGGCTACCGACAATGGCTGCGCGACAGCCGCGCCGAGACGGTTGAGGGGCGCCTGGAGAACCTGGCCGAGCTGGTGCTGCTGGCCGGAGGCTTCCATTCGGCGACCGACTTGCTGGAGCATGCCGCACTGGCCAGCGCCGCGCCGGGCGAGGAGGCCGGGGGGCGCGTCCAGCTGCTCACCCTGCATCGTGCCAAGGGGCTGGAGTTCGCTCATGTCTTCCTGCCGGCCTGGAACACGACGATCTTTCCGAGCCAGTACGGCGACGCGGCTGAGGAACGGCGCCTGGCCTATGTGGCGCTCACCCGCGGCAAGGAGCGGGTGGCGGTCAGTTATGCCGAGTTCCGCCGCGGCTACGTCGATCCGTCGCCCTTCCTCGACGACATCCCCGAAGCCAACCGGCATGAGGGATGGCTGCGCCCCCTGGAGCGGCGGCCGGCGCGACCCTCGCCCCGCCAGGCCGGCATGGACGCCCTCAACGAGATGCTCGCCGGCCTCCGTACCCGGCCAAGGGCATGAGGGAGCATAAAAGGTAAGGGAGGACGCGACGGCAGGGGAAGGAGATGGACTCTGTGCCACCCTCGGCCGGATCGCCGCAAGGGTGCGTCGGCTCACGCCTCCCGCCGCTGCGCGGCGCCCTTGCCCCGCTCCGCCCGGGGCGGCTGCGCGTGGGGGTCTTCGAGAAGAAGATCAGCAGGAGAGGCTACCCGTGACCCACGCCACCACCATCATGCCCGCGCCGTCCATTCCGATCGCCCGCATCCGCGGCGCCCTGGGCGAGAAGGTGCTGCGCAAGAGCCCGGAGCTGTTCAACCAGTCGCTGCCCACCGTGCTGGCCGAGGTGCTGCAGAACGCCCGCCGTGCCGGCGCCAGCCGGGTCGAGATCGAGCACTTCGGCGAGGAGGGCCGGGCCACCCTTGTCGTGCGCGACAACGGGCACGGCATTGCCGACATGGGCAAGCTGGTGACCTTCGGCGCCTCCGCCTGGGACGAGCGGACGGATCTGGCGGAGAACGCCGCCGGCATGGGGGTGTTCTCGCTCGCCTCGCGCGGCGTGACCGTGCGTTCCCTCGGCCGGCGGGTGACGCTGAGCCGGGCGGTGTTCTGCGGCGAGGCCGACGCCGCGGTGCTGCCTGACCCCGGGATGGACGCTGGCACCGAGCTGACCTTTCCGGTCACGGAGGCTGGTGTCGCACGGCTCGTGGAGCGGGCGTGCCGCTTCTACCCATTGCCGGTGACCCTGAACGGCCAGCCCCTGGGGCAGCGCGACTTCCTGGCCGCCGCCGAGCATGTGGTGGAATGGCAGGGGCTGCGCCTGGGTGTGTTCCGGGAGCCCGGACCTCAGGTGCTGGATCTGTTCGACCGCCACCGTGGCTGGAGCAGCCGTCTGTACCTGAACTTCCACGGCCACGTCGTGGAATGCGGCACGGCGGTCGCCCTTGCCGAGGTGAGGGGGCCCACCCGGAGCGTGTTCGTGGACGTGATGTCGGCCCCGGACCTGCGCCTGGTGCTGCCGGCGCGCAACGAGCCGATCGACAACGACTTCTTCCGCGCCATGCGGGCGCGGGCGGAGCGGGCTCTGCTGGAGGCGGTTGCCCGGCAACCGAAGCATGCGCTGGCCTTCACCGACGCGGAGCGGGCCGAGCGGCTGGGGATCACCCTGCCACCCGTGGAGATCGCGCTGTCTCCCTGGCGGATGGTCACCTACGAGACGCGGAGCCGTCTGGATGGCGTGGAGGCGCCCGTGGTGCTCGGAACGGATGGAACCGAGGTGCTGCTGGCGGACGGCGTCAGGTGGAGTGAGGCCTGCGACCAGGCCAACCTGCACCGCCTGCTGCTGGGCTGGAAGGATGGTCCCCGGGTGGTGGAGTCCAATCCCCGTTTCGCCGGCTATCCCGCCTATGACGCGCTGCGCGTCGTGTGGGAGGTGTCGGCGGTCGGCGTCGGTGCGGACGGTATGACCGAGGAGCTGGCGCCGCCGGTCTCAGGCAGCCCGCCCGTGTCGTGCGAGGACGATCGCCGGGTGGTCGAGACGGTGCGTGCCCGCCTCCTGGTGCAGAACGGAGGCCATTCACCCGGCGTGCCGACCCTTCTGCACGAGGCGGAGGTTCCCTTCTTCTTTACCTCCGAGGCCTTCGGTGATCTGTTCCCGGACTTCGTCGTGACGCGTGGCACCGCTCCCGGTGATCTGACTGATGCCCTGGTTGAGGGGTTCTTCAGCTACAGCGACGATGCTGATGCCGACAGCTACGACCGGCAGCTGGAATGCTTCACGGTGGATGCCCTGGACATGGCTCGCGGACTGCTGCTGGACAATGACGCGGCCGTGGCGGCGCGGATCGTCGACGCCCTCCGGGATTCCCGCTGGGTGCTGCGCACCCTGGGCACCGGGCGCATCGAGCTGCAGATCACCGAATCCCAGGTAGGCAGCACGATCCGCATCGTCAACGCGGCGGGCAAGGAGGTGACGGCCACCCTGTAGGGAGGCGGATTCGAGAGGAGGGAAGGGAGAGGAACGAGGGGGCGGGGGAGGCCCTGCCACCCTCGGCCAGGACGCGGCAAGGGTGCGTCGCTCCGCTCCCGCCGCTGCGCGGCGCCCTTGCCCCGCCCCGGCCGGGGCGGCCGGCGGGCTGGGTCTTCGGGAAGAAGACGCAGCAGAAGGAACGGGATCATGGATCTCGCCGACCGCCTCGCCCGCCGCAAAGGACGCCGCGAGGACCTCGCCGCCATCGCCGGCCTCCTCGCCTTCCTGGCCGCGATCCTGGCCATCGTGATCCTGCCCGGGTTCCTGGTGCAGAGCGCCTCCACCAGCCGCGTGCCCGCCCAGCAGGAGGCGCGGCGATGAGCGGCACCACCCTGACCGGCGGCGCCGGCAAACTCGACGTGGCCGTGGTGGAGGACGTGGTGGAAGACGGCTACGGCCTGGTCCGCACCGCCGAGAGCCCGGCCCTGGTAGTGGCCGTGCTGCATGACGGGACCTCACGTGGCCACGCCCTGGCCCACGGCACCGCCGCCGTGCTCGCCGTGGCGCCCGCGATGCGGCGCCTGCTCGACGAGGCCCTGAACATCTTCCGCGAGCAGTTCGAGGAGGATGAGCCGGTCTCCGGCGCCGACCTCGTGGACTGGTTCGCGGGCTGGCGCCGGAAGGTCAGTGCCCTGCTGACACAGCCCGCGCCACCACCGGAAACCCGCACGGACCCCTGACGGGCGCGCCGCACCCTCCCGGCTGCCCCCACCATCCCCACCCGAAAGGAACCGCCATGCCCAACCCGGCACGGCCGCCACGGCTGCTTGTCCTGCGTCCCTACCTGTCGCACGCCGGTCGTGACGACGCCTACGCGCATGTCGACGCCCTGGTAATGCACACGCGCGACGGCGCGATGCCACGGCGCTACGGCGATCTGCGACCGCTGCTGTGGCACGAGGACGGCGCCCGGCCGATCCTGCACGAGGGCTTCCGCTTCACCTGCCAGATCGACGACCGGCATGCCGAGCCCTACGCACCCCGCTACGGCTATATGCCGGAGTGCGGAGAGGTGTTCACCACCAGCGATCTCGCGCGCTTCGGCAAGCCCCTCGCGGCCCTGCAGCGCGGCATGGCTCGGCTGGTCGAGCAGGAAGGGCGCAGCGAGGATCTGGGCCAGATCCTGGCCCGTCTGGCGCGGGTGCTGCGGGTCGACGGCATCGTCCTGCTGGCGGTTCGGGAACACGGCAGCTTCTTCGCAGAGGATCATCAAATCCGCCTGACGGCCGAGGCGCCGAACTACGGCGAGGTGATCGGTGATCTCGGCTCCGTCGCCCGCGAGCTGCATCTCCACTGCGCGAAGCGCGCGGGCCGCAGCGTGGCCTGAACCATGAGTCTCACCTGCGATCCCTCTGAAGGGCTCCCGGCGGCCTGCCCCTGGTGTGGCGGGCCAGCTGTGCTGGAACTGGCCGAGGCGTGGACCGACCACGCCTTCCAGCTGGAGACCTGCTGCGAGGCGGCCCATGAGGAGGTGTGTGCCGGCCTTGCCGACGATCCCGCCTGGGCGCGCGACCTGCTGCGCCAACTCGGCGCCGAGGTGCTGTTGGGAGGCACGCTTCGCCGGGTGGCCGATACCGGTTGCGGCCAGCTGCTGCTGGACTGGAAGCTCGAGATCCGGCCCGTGAGTTTCGCGGCCGCGGCCGGCTTCGTGCGGCGGCATCACGCCCACAATGCCGCCCCGGTCGCCTGGCGCTACGGCGCCGCCATCGCCAACGGGCCGACCCGGCTGCTGGGCGTGGTGATGGTCGGCAACCCTGTCGCCCGCGGCCTGATGGGCCGCGGCACGGTCGAGGTGAACCGGCTGTGCATCCGCCGCGACGTGCCCCGCGTCCTGGCCTGGAACGCCTGCTCGCAGCTCTACGGCTGGGCGGCGCGGGAGGCCGAAGCGCGGGGCTTCGAGCGCATCGTCACCTACACCCGTGCCGATGAGGAGGGCGGTAGCCTCACCGCCTCGGGCTGGACCAGGGACGCCCGCGTGCGCGGCCGTTCCTGGAGTAGCCCGGCCCGGGCGCGCCGCGATCAGGGCGTGCCGATCGACAAGTGCCGTTGGTCCCGCCTCCTGCGGCCTCGCCGGGCAGCGGAGCGCCCATCCGCGCCGAATCCCGTCATGCCTCTCACCCTGGATGCTCCCGGGTGAGCCGGCCCGTCCGACAACACCAGCAAGGAGGAGCCACGCCGTGGCCACCATCAACATCGTCCTGTCCGCCTATCCCGGCCGTCGCGTGCGCGAGGTGGGCTGCAGCTGGACCTCCATCGGCATCGGCATCGGCGGCGGCACGCCGACGCGCCGCCTGGCCGTGCAGGGCCTGGGCGGCATCACCGAGGCCGTGTCCGCCTTCGGCCGCGACGTGCTGGCCGCCAACCCGGAGGCAAGCTTCGTCATCTCCGTCACGATGGCAAGCGACCAGCGCAAGCCCCGCGGCTTCGACGACGCCGAGAGGGCCGGGACCTTCGGCCAGCACGCTCATCTGCGCGATGACGTTGGCGAAGAAGCGAATTACCGGAAGCTGGCCAGTCCGACCGTTTCCGCCCCGACACCGGCTCCAGTCCCGGCATGAGGCAGGAGAGATGAGAGACAGGGAGGAGGGGCGTGCCGCACCCCGTCCCCCGCCGCAAGGGCAGGGGCCTGACGGCCCGCCGCTGCGCGGCGCCCTTGCCCCGGGGGCACGGGGCGCCGGCGACAGGGGAGGTGTTCGGAAAGGAACACCGCCATGGAAATCCGCCGCCTTGCCGCCCGTCCGGGCACGGCCCTGCTCACCCCGCTCGCGCCCGCCGCCGCGAACGACGCGATCGCCTGCTCCCGGTGCAGCACGGCCTTCGGCACCGATCCGACGCTTGCGGTTGACTGCCCGGTCTGCCGCGCTCCGCAGGGCGAGCGTTGCCGCCAGCCGGCGCAGGGCGGCTTCCACCGCTCACACTACACCCGCGCCCGCATGGCGCTGGCCCTTGGTCGCATGGGCGCCTGCCCGGCCCTGACCTGGGACGATCTCCACGCCCTGCCAGTGCGCGTGGCGCCGGCATCCCCGACCATCGACCAGCCCGTCCCCGAGAGCCCTTGAGGAGCCCCCCATGAGCGCCGTCCGCACCTTTCTCGACCTGTCCACCGCCCATCTCTCGGATGAGGATCGGACGCTGCTCGAAGCCTGCGCCGGACACGACACCGGCGAGGTCCTCTGCGCCAGGACCCCCTACGGCTGGTTCGTCTTTGCCTGCGAGGAACGGCCAGAGATCTCCGACACCCTCTGGGGATTGTTCCAGAGCGCCCGGGAGCAGGGCTGCGAGTACCTCCTGTTCGACCGTGACGCCCCGATGCTCGACGACTTCGCCACCTTCGAGTGGCACGCCTGATCCGGTGATCCCGGAAGAAACGGGGCATCGGGAGAGCAGGGCCGTCCCGCACCGGGGACGGCCGCCGCAAGGGGCCGTCGGCTGGCGCCTCCCGCGCTGCGCGCGCCCTTGCCCCAGCCGCCCCGGATGCGGGTTCGGGTCGCATCGCGAAAGGAGACAGGGCGATGACGACCACGATCCACAATCTCAAGCGTGAGGCACT
Organism: Roseomonas sp. FDAARGOS_362; assembly: GCF_002754815.1. Classification (GTDB taxonomy): domain Bacteria; phylum Pseudomonadota; class Alphaproteobacteria; order Acetobacterales; family Acetobacteraceae; genus Roseomonas; species Roseomonas mucosa. The sequence goes on from NZ_CP024587.1 coordinate 101,433, forward strand.
GCGGCCGGGCGATGTGCGGATCGACCGCCGCACCGAGTTCGGCAATCCGTTCGTGCTGGGGCGCGACGGCACCCGGGCGGAGGTGATCGCGCAGTTCGAGGCCGCCGAGCGCGCGCGGCTCGCCGACCCGAAGACCGGCGCGGCGCGGCGGGCGAAGGTGCGGGCGATGCACGGCCGGCGGCTTTTCTGCTGGTGCGCGCCGCTGCCCTGCCACGGCAACGTTTACGCCAGGCTCGCCGCCGAGCTGGTGCAGGCCGAAGGCGAGGCGAAGCCGTAGGGCAGGCGGAGGAGAAGGAAACCAGCGGCAGAGAGAGGGGAGGGAGAGGCGAGCCGTCCCGCACCGGGGACGGCCGCCGCAAGGGTTCGTCGGCTGGCGCCTCCCGCGCTGCGCGCGCCCTTGCCCCGGCCGCCCCGGATGCGGGGGCGGGGAGGTGTTCCGAGAGAATGAAAGGGAACACCGATGGCCCATCCCCGCCGCCAGTCGTCCGAACGCCCGGCGTCCCGCGACCACTACGCCGAGATCACGGCCCAGGTGATCGCGGCACTGGAGGCGGGCACCCTGCCGTGGCGCCGTCCCTGGGACCAGGACAAGGCCGGCGCCGGTCCGCTCTCGCCGCGCAATGCCACCACCGGCCGCCGTTATCACGGGATCAACCTGCTGCTGCTCGGCATGACGGGCATGGCCTTCGCCGGCACCGACCCCCGGTGGCTGACCTACAAGCAGGCCGAGGCGAAGGGCTGGCAGGTCCGCCGCGGCGAGCGCGGCTCGCGCGTGTTCTTCTTCCGCAAGCTGACCCTGCGCGACGGCGACGCCGCGCCGGATGCCGGCGGCGAGGGGGAGGGGGCCACCCGCACCGTGCCGGTGCTGCGCGCCTACACCGTATTCCACGCGAGCCAGGTGGACGGCATCGCCCCCTTCGAGGCGCCTTCCGTCGAGGAGGCGTCCTGGCGCACGCCCGAGGCAGCCGGGACCATCATGCGCAACAGCGGCGTGGTGTTCCGCGAAGGCGGCGACCGTGCCTTCTACTGCCCCGCCACCGACCACATCCAACTGCCCCCACGCGCCGCCTTCGCGAGTCCGGAAGGCTATTGCGCGACGGCGCTGCACGAGCTGGCGCACGCCTCCGGCGCGACGCACCGGCTCGACCGCGACCTGACCGGCCGCTTCGGCAGCCAGGCCTACGCGCAGGAGGAGCTGCGCGCCGAGTTGGCCTCCTGCTTCATCGGCGCCGAGCTGGGCCTGCCCTGCGATATCCCCAACCACGCCAGCTACGTGGCGTCGTGGCTCAGGACGCTGCGCGAGGACAAGCGCGAGATCTTCCGCGCCGCGGCGGAGGCACAGAGGATCACCGACTACCTGCTGGCCTTCCACCCCGGATACGCCCGGATCGCGGCCGAGGACGCACGGCGCGACGAGGCCGGCGACGAGGCGTGAGCGCCACCCTGAGGCAAGGCCAGGCCGGGGATGCGCCCGACCTGCGCTCCTACGACCACGTCGTCCTGTTCACCTCCGGCGGCAAGGACGCCACGGCGTGCCTGCTGCACCTGCTGGAGCAGGGCGTGGACCCGGCCCGCATCGAGCTGCACCACCACGAGGTGGACGGCCACGGAGCCACCTTCATGGACTGGCCGGTGACGGGCGCCTACGTCGCCGCCCAGGCGGAGGCCTTCGGCCTGCCGCTGTTCCGCTCCTGGCGCGAAGGCGGCTTCGAGCGGGAGATGCTGCGCCAGGATGCACCGACGGCGCCGATCCTGTTCGAGACGCCTCATGGCCTCATGAGGGCAGGAGGCGCGGGGCCACGCAACACCCGGCTGCGGTTCCCCCAGGTCTCGGCCGACCTCTCGGTGCGCTGGTGCTCGGCCGCGCTCAAGATCGGCGTCGGCGCCGCCACGATCGCCGGTCAGGACCGCTTCCTGGGCCGCCGCACCCTGGTCGTGACCGGCGAGCGGGCGCAGGAAAGCGCGGCACGGGCACGCTACGCCACCTTCGAGCCGCACCGCACCGACACGCGCGGCGGCACACGCCGGTCGCGTCATGTCGACCATTGGCGGCCGGTCCATGGCTGGGACGAGGCCCGGGTCTGGGAGGCGCTGCGGCGCCACGGCGTGCGGCCGCACCCGGCCTATGAGCTGGGCTGGTCGAGGCTGTCCTGCATGGCCTGCATCTTCGGCTCGGCGGCGCAGTGGGCGACGATCCGCCATATCGCGCCAGCGCTGTTCGAGCGCATCGCGGCCTACGAGGAGCGGTTCGGCCGCACCATCCAGCGCGCCCGCTCGATCCGCGCCCTGGCCGATATTGGCCGTCCCTACCCGGTTGCCCTCGCCCGTCCCGACCTCGTGGCGCTTGCCCTGGGCGAGACCTGGGATCTGCCGATCCTGGGGTCGCCCTTGGCCTGGACCCTGCCAGCAGGCGCCTTCGGCGAGGCCGCCGGGCCTTCCTGACCATACCCCTGTTTCCACCCCCGCACACAAGGGAGGCCCCCATGGGCTGGCTCGTTTCCGATCGCCCCCTGACCCACGAAACCCCGGCCGCCTATCTGTCCCGGGAGTTCGCCTGCGCCAACGAGACCAACCGCACGGAGGTGCTCGCCGCGAGCCAGGTGAAGGGTGCCGTCTACCTGGCGGTGCGCCACACCTCCCTCACAGGCGAGCGGGCTGGCCGCTCCTACGTAGTCGGCCTTGAACAACGTCTTCAGGCTGTCGCCCCTGCGAGCAGGGTGCGGCCTGTCGGGACGCTGGCTTGGCTGATCGGGGTGAGGATTGCCTGTCGGAGGGCGGCGAGGAGAGCGGCCAAAAGGGCCCTGAGGTGGGCGAGGATCTTGCGGATGTTGTGGCCGCAGCCGCAGAGGACGGCGTAGAGAGCATCGCCGAGCGTGCCCTTGAGGGCGCAGCGGGCGAGGCGGCCATCGGTCTTCATGTGGCCGATCTCGGGCTCGATGGCGCTGCGGCGGCGGAGCAGCCGGCGCAGGCGGGGCGTGAGGCCGCGGCTGGTGCCGCTGACGAGCACCCTGGTTGCCGTGACGCCATGGCCGCGGTAGCCGCGATCGACCACGGCGAGGCTGGGACGCTGGCCGGTGAGGGTCTCGACCTGCTGGAGGGCGTCGGCGAGGGTGTGGCCGTCGTAGGGATTGCCGGGCTGGCTGCGCATGCCGACGACGAAGCCACCGGCGAGGGTGGTGGCGATGCTGACCTTCGTGCCGAACTCGTAGCGCACCCGCGCCTTGCCCTTGGCGATGCAGTCCACCTCGGGCTCGTGCAGGGCGTAGAGCTTGCGGGACGACTTCGGTGTCTGGAGCAGCAGGCGGGTGACGAGGGCGATGCGCTGCTCGATGCGCGCCCGCAGTGGCCCGTCAGGGACGGCGCCGAGCTTGCGTTCAACATCGCGCAGGATGCGGCCGGTGTAGCCCTTGAGCGTGCGCAACGCCTTGCGCATGCGGCGGAACTGCCGGGCGTGGGCGTAGCGCCCCACCTGGCCGGCCAGGCGCGGCGCCAGGCGATTGTAGTTCTGGCGCAGGGCGATCCCGGCCTTGTGCGCCAGCGTCACCAGCGAGTGGCGGGCCCGCTCATAGAGGCGGCTGTCGGTCGGATGGGCGATGGCCTTCTCCATCACTGTGGTGTCCACTGCGATCTCGGCCAAGCTGTTCGACGTCACAGCTCCCGAAGCCTGAGCCGCCTCGATCGTCCTGGTCAGCAACCACTCGACACCTTCCTCACCGATGCGACCGCGCCAGCGGCTGAGAGAGGAGGGATGGATGGGCGCACGGTGCTGGAAGAAGGTCTCACCCGTGAAGTGCTGGAAGTACGGGTTCTCCACCCAGCGCGCGAGCACCGCCTCGTCGGAGAGGCCATGGGCGTGCTGGAGGTACATCAGCCCGGCGACCAGACGCGGATGCGTGGCCGGCCGTCCCTCAGCGGCGGGGAAGAAGCCGGCCCATTCCCGCTCGAACCAGGACCAGTCGATCAGCGCCGCCAGCCGCACCAGTTCGTGCCGCCCATCGATCATGTCGACCAGCCGCGGCCGCAGCAGATCGGCCTGTTCCGGCGGGCGCGGGCGGTGCTTCATGCCCACAAGATTCGCAGGGTTTGTCGTCGAAAACAATCGAACCCTGCAAATCCAGGTCGCCGAGCCCGGAAAATCTCACAGCTAGATCAGTGCCTTACGAGTTATTCAAGGCCGACTACGTATTCTGCGCCGTCGTGCTCGTCTTCAACAACGCCCGGCAGGGCTTTGGCCGAAAGACCATGGACGAGAGCTGCGGCCCCTGTGAGGTCGACTGCCCGGCCCGGATCATGGCGCTGCTCTCGCCGATCGAGGACATCCCCAATCCTGGCTACGCAGCGGATTGGCGCGCACGGGTCGCCGCGGCGGCGGCCTTGCGCCGCGAGGCGACCGCCAGCGGCCGGAACCTCGATCCCGGACAGCGGATCAGCCTTACCCAGCAGATCAGCTTTGACGGCGGGCGGGTCGTCACGAGCGAGTTCGAGGTCGTGCCGACGCCGCCCGGCCGGCGCGGGCCGATCTTCCGGCCCGTGGGGCACGACTTCCTTTGCCGGGTGCCCCGTCACCTCCTAGCCACGGCGATGCACGTCGCGGGCGGCGCCGCTGACACAGCATCCCGGAGCATGCCGTGATCGCCCAGGCGGAGGTCCGGGACGGCAACACCAGCGAGGCGGGCCTGCGCCGCCTACGCCAGTCGGAGAGGACCGAGGCGTACCGGCGGATGGTGCTCATCCTCACGGTCGGCAGGAGCGAGACACAACCCGACCTGCTGCTGCCGTGACAGCGGGGCCAGCGTCTAAGCCTCCTGAAAGCCTGCAAGCCTGCAAGCCTGAGTTCGGGAAATCCCGAAAGAGGGAAAGCAGGAAAGCAGGAACGAGAGAATCAGGGGCGAGAAGCTGCTGGCATCCCGGCCGTCCCGGCACCGCTGCGCTCCATGGCCGGCAGCGCAACCCAGCCCGTCTGGGCCGCAACCCTGCGGGCCGCGTCCTGCGCCGGCCAGGGCCGCTCCCCGGCCATGGTGCCGGCCCGCCCGCGCTGCCCGCGGCGGAGGGGTCATAGGAACAGACCCACAGGAGGCTCCATGGGAAACAGGTACGAGGCCTGCCATTCGCACAGCCAGTTCCCCGGCACCGCCGTCACCGTGACCGCCCCCTGGCCGCTGCGCCAGAGCCCGCCGTCCTGGCTGGCCTGACAGCCTGAGCGGCACCTGAACGGCCCGCTCTCCCCGAAACCTCCGCCCCTCCTCCAACCACCGCATCGCACAGGTCACCCGGTCGCCCGCATGGGCCGCCGGGCGGCCGCGCATGCGCGCTCGGGAACCCGCGCCATGGCCAAGGCCAAGTCCTCCCTCGACCAGCTCAGCCTGTTCGACACCACCGCCCTGACCTCCTTCTCGCTCGACGGCGGCGGCTTCGGTACGCTGCTGCCGCCTCTCGATGCGACGGAGGAGGAGCCGGACGACGCGCCGATCGCGCCCGCCGTGCCGCGCGTGGTCGCCCACGACTTCCGCCTCGCCGGCGACCGTGGCCTCGCCAGCAGCTGGAAGGCCCGTGCCGCAGGCAACCTCGCCGCCATCCGGCTGATGCAGCGCATCGAGGCCGAGACGCGTCCGGCGACCGCCGAGGAGCAGGCGGTGCTGGCGCGCTTCGTGGGCTACGGCGCCTCCGACTTGGCCAACGCGCTGTTCCGCCGCCCCGGCGAGGCATGGCGGGAGGGCTGGGCCGAGCAGGGCGACGGGCTCGAGCAGGCCGTGTCCGCCGCGGAGCTGGCCAGCCTCGCCCGCTGCACGCAGTACGCACACTTCACCCCCGAATACGTCGTGCGCGCCGTCTGGGCCGGGCTGACCCGGCTCGGCTTCCGTCAGGGCAGCATCCTGGAGCCCGGTTGCGGCACCGGCCTGTTCCTGGCCCTGCGGCCGGAGGGGATGGCGGACTGCTCCACCGTGACCGGGATTGAGATGGACACGGTCACCGCCCGTATCGCGGCGCTGCTCCATCCGAAGGCCTGGATCCGCCAGGAGGACTTCACCCGCGCCCGTATCCCCGAGACCTTCGACCTCGCCCTCGGCAACCCGCCCTTCTCGGACCGCACGGTGCGGGCCGACGACCCGGCCGGCAAGCTCGGCCTCAAGCTGCACGACTACTTCATCGCCCGTGCCGTCGAGCGCCTGAAGCCCGGCGGATTGGCCGCCTTCGTCACCAGCCACGGCACGCTGGACAAGGTGGACCCCAAGGCACGCGAGCACATCGCGGGGATGGCCGACCTGGTGGGCGCGATCCGCCTGCCCGCCGGCAGCTTCGCCGCGGCCGCCGGCACCGACGTCGTGGTGGACATCCTGTTCCTGCAGCGCCGCGAGCGCGGTGCCGAGCCGAACGGGGTGGAATGGGCCCATCTCGCGGAGGTGGTCCCGGCCGAAGCCGGCGAGGCGGCGATCCACGTCAACGCCTGGTTCGCCGCGCACCCGGAGACGGTGCTGGGCCGCCACGGATGGACCACCGGCCCGTTCGGCCTGGCCTACGACTGTGCCCGCGACGGACGTGACCTGGACGCCGCCCTGGCCGAAGCCGTCGCCCGGCTGCCCCAAGGCATCCACCAGCCGCCGGCGGACGCCGTGGCGGCGCGCCCGGCGAGGACCGCCGCCCGGGCCGGCACCGCCGCCGAGGGTGCGACGATCAAGGAGGGCTCCTACCTGATCGGCGAGGGTGGCGTGCTGTTGCAGGTGGTGGACGGCACCGCCGAGCCGGTCGCGGTGAAGTCCGGCAAGGGCACGGTCGGCCTGTTCGCGAAGCACGCCCGCATCATCCGCGGCCTGATCCCGGTCCGCGAGGCGGTGCGCGGGGTGATCCGTGCCCAGGAGGCCGACCAGCCCTTCGGCGCCGCCCAGGTGCGGCTGCGGGCGGCCTATGGCAGCTTCGTGCGCGCCTTCGGGCCGATCAACCTCACCAACATCAGCACCAGCACGGATGAGGAAACGGGTGAGGTCCGCGAGACCGTGCGCCGGCCCAACCTGCAGCCCTTCCTCGATGACCCGGATTGCTGGCTGGTCTCCTCGATCGAGGAGTACGATCCCGAGACCGGCACCGCCCGCAAGGGGCCGATCTTCACCGAGCGGGTGATCCACGCCCCGGCCGAGCCGATGATCGTCTCGGCCGCCGACGCGCTGGCCGTGACGCTGGCCGAGCGTGGCGTGGTGGACCTAGCCCATGCCTGCGACCTCCTCGGCCGCGACCGCGAGACGGTGCTGGCCGAGCTGGGCGACACCGTGTTCCTCGATCCTGACCTGACCACCGAGGGCTTCGAGGCCTGGCAGACCGCCGACGAGTACCTGTCGGGGCAGGTCCGCCGCAAGCTCGCCGCGGCCCGTGCCGCCGCGACGCTGGATGCGCGCTACGCCCGCAACGTCGTGGCGCTGGAGCGGGTGCAGCCCGAGGACCTGCGCCCCTCCGACATCACCGCCCGCCTCGGCGCCCCCTGGATCCCGGCCCGGGACGTCGCGGCCTTCATCCAGGAGGTGATCGGGGTGGAGACGCCGGTCCGTCACACCGTCGAGGTGGCGCATTGGAGCATCGACGTCCACCGTTTCGTGGGGCTGGCCTCCGCCACCTCGGAGTGGGGGACGCACCGCCGCCACGCGGGCGAATTGCTGGACGATGCCCTGAATGCCTCGATCCCGCAGATCTGGGACGTGTGGCGGGACGCCGAGGGCGAGCACCGGCAGCTCAACGCCCAGGAAACCGAGGCGGTGAAGGACAAGCTGGCGAAGATCAAGGACGCCTTCGAGCGTTGGGTCTGGACCGACAGCGACCGCGCCGAGCGACTGGTCCGCCTGTATAATGACGCCTTCAACAGCCTGGTTCCCCGGCACTTCTCGGGCGAGCACCTGCAGCTGCCGGGCGCCTCCACGGTGATCCAGCTGCGCCCGCACCAGAAGCGTGTCGTCTGGCGCATCGTCGCCTCGGGGCAGACCTACGTCGCCCACGCGGTCGGCGCCGGCAAGACCTTCACCATCGCCGCCGCGATCATGGAGCAGAAGCGCCTCGGCCTGATCTCCAAGGCCATGCTGGCCGTGCCCGGCCACTGCCTGGCCCAGGCCTCGCGCGAGTTCCTGCAACTCTATCCGGGTGCCCGCATCCTGGTGGCCGACGAGACCAACTTCTCCAAGGACAAGCGCGCGCGCTTCCTGGCCCGGGCGGCCACCGCCAACTGGGACTGCATCATCATCACCCACTCGGCCTTCAAGTTCATCGCCGCCCCGGCCGCGTTCGAGCGTGGTCTCGTACAGGACCAGCTCGATGCCTACGCGGCCCTGCTGGAGAAGCTCGATGGCGACGACCGCATCGCCCGCAAGCGCATCGAGCGCATGAAGGAAGGCATGCAGGAGAAGCTCGAAGCGCTCGCCTCGGCCAAGGACGACATGCTGACCATCGCCGAGATGGGCGTCGACCAGGTGATCGCCGACGAGGCACAGGAGTTCCGGAAGCTCTCCTTCGCCACCAACATGGGCAACCTCAAGGGCATCGCCCCGGACGGCTCGCAGCGCGCCTGGGATCTGTTCGTGAAGTCACGCTTCGTGGCGACCGTGAACCCGGGCCGGGCGCTGATCCTCGCCTCCGGCACTCCCATCACCAATACCCTGGGCGAGATGTTCACCCTGCAGCGCTTCATGCAGCCGGAGATGCTGGAGGAGCGCGGCATCCAGGAGTTCGACGCCTGGGCCGCCAACTTCGGGGACACGCGCACCGAGCTGGAGCTGCAGCCCTCGGGCCTCTACAAGCCGGTGACCCGCTTCTCGGAGTTCGTCAACGTCGCCGACCTGATCGCCATGTTCCGCTCGGTCGCGGACGTCGTGCTCAAGGACGACCTGCGCCAGTACCTGAAGCTGCCCGCCATCCAGGGCGGCCGGCGCCAGATCGTCACCGCCCCCGCCAGCCCGGCCTTCCGGGACTACCAGAGCGCCCTCGCGGCGCGCATCAAGGCCATCGAGGCGCGCAAGGGCAAGCCCCAGAAGGGCGAGGACATCCTGCTCTCGGTCATCACCGATGGCCGCCATGCCGCCATCGACCTGCGTTTCGTCGTGGCGGAGGCGGAGGATGACCCCGGCAACAAGCTCAACGCGCTGATCGACAACGCCTTCCGCATCTGGTCGGAGACGCGCGGCAAGGTCTTCCGCAACCCGGACGGCACGCCGCACCCGACCCCCGGTGCCACGCAGATGATCTTCTCCGACCTCGGCACCGAAGGGGCAGCGGCGACGCGGGGCTTCTCGGCCTACCGCTGGATCCGGCAGCGCCTGATCGGCCTCGGCGTGCCGGCCGAGCGCATCGCCTTCATGCAGGACTACAAGAAGGCCGAGGCCAAGCAGGGCCTGTTCACCAAGCTGAACAACGGCCAGGTGGATTTCCTGCTCGGTTCCTCGGCCACCATGGGAACGGGGGTGAACGCCCAACGCCGGCTGGTGGCGCTGCATCACCTCGACGTGCCCTGGCTGCCCTCCGAGATCGAGCAGCGCGAGGGCCGTATCGAGCGGCAGGGCAACCAGAACGACGAGATCGGCCTCTACGCCTACGCGACCCTGGGCTCGATGGACGCCCAGATGTGGCAGAACAACGAGCGCAAGGCGCGCTTCATCGCGGCGGCGCTGGGCGGCGACCGCTCGATCCGCCGGCTGGAGGATATCGGCTCCCAGGCGAACCAGTTCGCGATGGCCAAGGCCATCGCCTCGGGCGACCCCCGCCTGATGCAGAAGGCTGGGCTGGAGGCCGAGATCGCCCGGCTGCAGCGCCAACGGGCGGCGCATTTCGACGACCAGCACGCGGTGCGGCGGCGCGTCGCCGAGGCGCGCTCGGCCATCGGCCGTGCCACCCAGGCCATCACCGACACCGAGGCGGACCTCGCGCGCCGGGTATCGACCCGGGGCGAGGAGTTCCGCATGGAGGTGCAGGGCAGGACCTTCGCCGAACGCAAGGAGGCGGGGGCCGCACTGCTGAGGATCCTGCGCACTGTGCAGTTCGAGGGCCGCCAGGGCGATTGGGAGCTCGGCGCGGTCGGCGGCTTTCCGCTGACGCTGGAGGCCCGCCGTTACCGCCAGGGGGCCGATCTGGACATCCACCTGCTGCTGGGCCGCGCCTACGGCCAGCAGGAGATCCAGGTGGAGGACGACCTGTCCGCGCTCGGACTGGTGGCCCGGCTCGAATACGCCCTGGGACGCTTCGAGGCGGAATTGGCCGGGCACCGGCGGGACCTGGAGGAAGCCGAGCGCCGGCTGCCGGCCTACCAGGCCCGGCTGGGCGACGCCTTCGAGTTCCAGGCCGAGCTGGATGCCAAGCTGGCTGAAATGCAGGCACTGGAGGCGGATCTGGCGCAGAGTGGCAAGGAGGAGGCGGTTGCCGCGGCGGCATGACTGTCCATCCCGAATATCCATATTTTCTGGATATTCGGGATCCGGATCTCGGCCGCGAGGCGCTTGAAGCAGGCAGAGGAGGAGGAACGGGTACGTCTCGTCAGCGCGCGGCGGGCGACCAGGGCGGAACGGAGGGCCTACGAGGATGGCAGCGATCAGTAAGGAGCAGCGCGAGCGCCTGGAACGGCTGGCCGCCGCGCCGGAGGATGAGATCGACACCACGGACATTCCGGAAGTCCGGGACTGGTCCGATGCGGTGCGCGGCGGCCTCCACAGGCCGCGCAAGGAAGCCATCACGATCCGGCTGGATGCGGATGTGCTGGCCTGGTTCAGGGAGCACGTCCAATCGGGCCGGGGCTATCAGACCGAGATCAACCGAGTGCTACGCAAGCATGTGCGGAATGCCGCGAAGGGGGGCAAGACCCTGTAGCTCGGCCTTGGACCGGCCGTGCAAAAAGAAAGGCGGCGCCCGAGGGTGCCGCCCAAGTTTAGGGAGGAAACGTCCAAGTAAGGCGGCAACCCAGCGGGTGCCGTGTCGCCGCACCCCGCACCATGACCCAGGCTGCCCTTCGGGTCCAATCAAATGACGCGCCGCAGCAGAACGGGCCGAGCCGGTGTCCTCGTGCTCCGCTCTCATGCCTGGGATGTTGGAAAGCCGGAAAGCCGGAAAGCGGGAAATCGGGAAACACGGAAAGCGGGGGAGAGGAGGAGCAGGAGCGCTGGCATCCGGGCACCGCCCGGCACCGCTTCGCTCCACGGCCGCCTGCGCAGCCCTGCCCCGCTGGGCCGCAGCCCGCCCTGCCGGGCTGGGCCGCGTCCGGCGACGGGTCAGGGCCGCTCGCCCGCCGTGGTGCCGGACGGCCCCCGGCCGCCGGCGTGGGAGGGGTCAGCCCAGGAATGGGGTGACGGGAACCCCGGTCCGGAGAGCCACTCTCGCCATGAAGATCGTCCACGCCAACCCGCGCAAGCTGCGCGACAACCCCGAGAACCCCCGCCGCACCAGGCCGAGCGCGGAGGCCGACGCGCAGTTGCTCGCCAATATCCAGGCGGTCGGCATCCTGCAGCCGCCCACCGCGCGCGAGATCGCGGGTGAACTGGTCCTGATCGCCGGCCACCGTCGCCGCGACGCGGCCATCAAGGCGAAGCTGAAGGAGATCGCCGTCCTCGTCCGCGAGCCCGGCGACGACGCCGCGCAGGGCGGCGACGGCGTGCGGGCGCTGGCCGAAAACATGGTCCGCACCGCGATGAGCCCGGTAGACCAGTGGCGCGCCGTCGAGGCGCTGGTCGGGGAGGACTGGACCGAGGACGCCATCGCAGCCGCGCTGAACCTGCCGGTGCGCCGCATCCGCGCCCTGCGCCACCTCTCGCGCGTGCATCCGGCGATGCTGGACCACATGGCACGCGGCGACATGCCGACCGACCAGCAGCTCCGCACCATCGGCCTCGCCTCGGCCGAGGATCAGGCCTCGGTCTGGCAGAGGAGCAAGCCGAAGCGCGGCGAGCGCGCCCACTGGCACGGTATCGCCGCCGCCCTGGAGAAGCGCCGCATCCCCTTCGCCGTCGCCAGGTTCGGCGAGGCCGAGACCGAGGCCTTCGGGATCGTCTGGCAGGACGACCTGTTCGCCCCCGCCGGAGAGGAGGGCCGCTTCACCACCCAGCTCGACGCCTTCCTGCAGGCGCAGCAGGCGTGGCTGGAGGCCAACCTGCCAGACCGCGCCGTGCTCCTGGGCCTCGACGAGTGGGGCCGCGTCATGTTCCCCAAAGGGGCGCAGGAGCTCTACTACAAGCAGCCCCGCGACGAGTTCGACCGCATCGGCCTCACCGTCGATCCGCGCTCCGGCGAAGTGCGGCAGACGCTGTTCCGGGAGGCACCGCCCCGCGAGGAGCGCGGTGGCCGGGGCCGTGAGGCATCGGCCGATGGCACGGTGCTGCCCAAGGTCACCCGCCCGCCGCTGACCCAGAAGGGCGACGCCATGGTGGGCGACCTGCGCACCGACGCGCTGCACGAGGCTTTCGCGCAGGCCGAGATCCCGGACCAGACCCTGATCGGCCTGCTCGTGCTCGCGCTCGCCGGGCAGAACGTGCAGGTCCGCAGCGGCGCCAAGGGCGACGACCTGTACGCCGGAGCGCGCGCCGCGATCGCCGCCGGCCTCCTCGAAGGCGGCGTGCTCACCGCAGACGCGGACGCCCTGCGTGCCGCCGCCCGCGCCATGCTGCGCCAGGCGCTGTCCTGCCGGGTGGGCTTCTCCACCTCGGGCCTGGTCGCCCGCTACGCCGGGGTGGCTGTCGATGCCGACGCCTACCTTCCCACCACCGCCACCGAGGAGTTCCTGGCCCATCTGAGCAAGGACGCGATCATGGGCACGGCCAGCGCCAACAACGTGGCGCCGCGCAACACCGGCAAGGCAACCCGTGCTGCGGTGGTCGAGCGCTTCAAGGGGCAGACCTTCCTCCACCCGCTGGTGCGCTTCGCGCTGACCACGGAGGAGCAGCGCAAGTTGGCCGAGCAGCGGCAGCGGGAGGAGAGCCGCGCCGCCCTGCGCGCCAGCTGGCAGTCCTCTGGGGAGGATGATGGGGAGGACGAGAGCTCCGGCGAGGAAGAGACCGCGGGCAACATGGATATGGATGGCGAGGAGGTGGATCTCCCTACCGATGGCCTCCATCCGCCGTCCGGCAGCCAGCCCCCGGTTGTCCATACCACCTGACACCGCAAGCCTGGTCGCATGGCCGACGCCCTGGGAAGGCTGAGAAGCGGACGCAGGACACGAAGGCCCCTGCCGCATCCGTCCCCCGGCGGCAAGGGTGCGTCGCTGCGCTCCCTCGCTCCGCTCGCCCTTGCCCCCGGCGGTCCGGAACGCGGCGGCTGGGGAGGGATCAAAGTAGGAGAAAGCCATGCGCGCGAGCGAAACCGAACTCGACCGCCTCTGGAACAGGTGCGCGAGCCTCGCCAACGACCTGGAGGAAGGTCTGTGGTCCATGTTTCCGCGGGAATGGGAAGACATCGCCGGGAAACTGGATGAACTGCTGGGCGAGATGGAGGAACTGTCTCCGTCCAGACGCCAGACATTCGCGGAAAGCCTCGGCCGCTGACACGCACCCGGCGCCCTAGGCGGCGCCGGGCCCTCCTTGCTCCCTCGCAAGCACCAATACGAGTGCGCGCCCTTGCGGCGCGCGCCGCGTGATCCACGCATGCCCGGCATCCAGCCGGGCCCCCCTTTCCACGATAATCAGAACGAGGTGGCCCAATGGCCTTCATCAGCGTTGCCACGCGAGGCTCGGAATCCGAGCCGTTCCAGCTCTCCGGCAAGAACCCGATCCAGCACACGCCGGGTGCCTGCGAGAGCCACGACCGCTTGTTCGAGTATGCCGGAGGCCACCTGGGCTTCTACGGCTTCCTGCGCGTCGCCAACGCCCGCATCTCCCGGCGCCTTGGGATCGGGCTGGCGGATCTGCCGGACCGGCTCTGGCGGGATGCCTACGACGACGAGGCGCACCCTTCCGAAGCCGCCGACGAGGCGATCGAGGAAGAAGCCGGCGAATAGGAGCGGAGGGAGCGCTGCCGCATCCGTCCCCCGGCGGCAAGGGTGCGTCGCTGCGCTCCCTCGCTCCGCTCGCCCTTGCCCCCGGCGGCCCGGAACGCGGCGGCTGGGGAGGGTCGAGGAGAAAGCGGCCGGCAAGGCCGGGGCCACCTCGGCATCCCGAATCCCTGATGGGAGTTGAGCAATATGGACACCCTGGTTGAGCGCGCCCTGCGCTCGGCAGCCGAGGATCTCGGCCTTTCGCCCGATGGATGGAGCCGGATCCGGGGCGATTCCGGCACGAGCCAGGCCTTCCGGCACACCGCCCGCCCCGCCCTGGTGGTCGAGGTGAGCATGGATGGGCCCGGATGGAGCTGGACGGCCAGCCTGGCGAAGTCGCATCGCCAGCCCGCCCTTGGTCCTGCCCAGCCCTGGGCGTGCATCGACGGCCTTGCCGTCCGGGTCAGCCCCAGCCAGCGCGGGGCGCTCCTCGATGCCCTGGCGATCGCCGGCGACAACATCGCGGAGGCCAACGCCTGCTCGACCGCGATGCTGCAGACCCGCCTGGACGTGCTGGTCAGCCGTCGCGGTTTCGACCTGTTCGTCGCCCCCGTGCAAAACCTCGACAGGAGGCAGGCCGAGCCGGCTGCCCCGCTGCGCCTGGATTGGAGCTACCGAGGGCAGACGCCGGACGGCGACGACGTCGCGGGCGTCGTTCAGGGCGCAGACGAGGCCGAGGCCATCGAGGCGGTCGAGCGCCTCTGGGCCGGCCTCGACCTCATGGAGCTATCACCACGCCTCGCCGGGCTGGCGCCCTTGTCCTCCGCTGCCCGCCGCTTGGCCGAAGATGGATTGCGGCAGGCGGGAGCCCAGGGGCCCGCATCGGGTCTGCCCGCGCTGCACTGATCCTCCCACCCCCCGAAACAGCCATCGGCATCGCGAACGGCAGGGCCTGGGCCCTGCCGTTCGCGTTTCAGGAGCCCCGCGCCATGATTTCCGAGCACGGCCACGCCACCATTCTGCACGCCCACCTCTTCGCCGGCCTCGGCGGAGGTGCCCGCGGCTTCAACCGCGCCACCTCGCGGGTGGGCAACCTCACCGCCAGCTTCCGCTGCCTCGGCGGCATCGACGTCGACGCCGGGGCGATCCGCGACTTCGGCCGCCTCGCCGGTGTGCCCGGCACCTGCATGGACCTGTTCGACCGCGAGCAGTACCGCGACTTCCACGGCCAGGAGCCACCGATCGGCTGGCGCGAGGCCACCGTGGACGATGTGCGCGCCGCCTTCGGCCACGAACGCCCCCACGTCCTGTTCACCTCGCCACCCTGCAAGGGCTTCTCCGGCCTGCTCAGCGAGACCAAGAGCAGGACCCGGAAATACCAGGCGCTGAACCGCCTGACGCTGCGCGGCATCTGGCTGGCGCTGGAGGCCTATCGCGACGATCCGGTGGAGCTGATCCTGCTGGAGAACGTGCCGCGCATCGCGTCGCGCGGGCGTCCCCTGCTCGACCGGATCACCGGCCTGCTACGCGCCTATGGCTACGCCGTGGCCGAGACCACCCATGATTGTGGGCAGTTGGGTGGCCTGGCGCAGTCGCGCCGCAGGTTCCTGCTGGTGGCCCGCCACACCGCCAAGGTGAAGCCCTTCCTCTACCAGCCGCCGAAGCGCCCGCTGCACGGCGTGGGGGACATTCTTTCCCGGATGTCCCTGCCGGGCGATCCGGCGGCCGGGCCGATGCACCGGGTCCCGATGCTGCACTGGTCCACCTGGGTCCGGCTCGCCTTCGTCGAGGCCGGAAGCGACTGGCGTTCCCTCGGCAGGCTCAAAGTCGAGGACGGGATGTTGCGCGACTACGCCCTTGCCCCCTGCGGCGAATGGCGCGGCGGCGTTCTCGGCGTGAACCGCTGGGACGAGCCGTCCGGCACCGTGGCGGGCCGTTCCGGTCCCTCCAACGGCGCCTACAGTGTCGCCGACCCGCGCCGCGCCGAAGGCGTGGCCGCCTTCGGGCAGTACGGGGTCAAGCGCTTCGACGAGCCGTCCCAGGTGGTGATCGGCAAGGCCGCGGTCGGGGCCGGCCATTTCGCCGTGGCCGATCCTCGCCACGCCGGGCCGCCCAAGCACAGCAACGAGTTCCGCATCGTCCCCTGGGACGGGGCCGGACGGGCGGTCACAGGCGCCCATGGCACCGGCCAGTGCGTGGCGGATCCGCGCGGAGACGTGCGCCGCTCCGGAGCGCTGGGCGTCGTGTCGTGGGAGTCCAATGCCGGCACCGTGGCGGGTGAGAGCCTGCCATCCAACGGCACCTTCGCGGTCGCCGATCCCCGGCCGCGCCTGGAACGGGAGAAGGGTGACGACTACTACGGCGCCGGCCATTACGGCGTGGTGCCGTGGCGGGAGCCCACGGGTGCCGTCAGCGCCGCCGCCGGCTACGACAACGGCCGCTGGAGCGTGGCGGACCCCCGCCCGATCCTGCCCAGCGCGACCGAGAAGGTCGTGGCCCGCATCCGCGCCCTCGACGGCACCTGGCACCGGCCTTTCACCACCGCCGAGCTGGCGGCGCTGCAATCGTTGTTCGACCCGGAGGAGCAGGCCGAGCTGGACGGGCTGAGCGATGCCGACTGGCGCGAGCGCATCGGCAACGCCGTCCCGCCCGACGCCGCGCAGGCCATCGCCGAGACGATGGGCCGCACGCTCCTGCTGGCCTGGTCGGGCGAGGGCTTCATGCTCTCGGCCCTGCCGATCTGGGTACGTCCGGTCGCGGTGGCCCTCTCCGTACGCCAGCCCCAGGACGAGGCCTGAGCGCCATGCACCCCACACCATCCATCCCCTGCCGCCGGACCTGGCAGCGGATCCTGCACCGCCACAGCCATCGTGCCCCGCCGAAACTGGGGCACCGGCGTCGCAGCCAAGGGTCCGGCCGGGGCACAGCCTGCCGGCAGGACGGCGAGCGGCCTAGCCCGCCGCGGCGCGGATCCGGGCGAGATCGAGGACGCCCTTCGCGCCCCAGCCCTTCGTCCCGGCTGCCACCTCCGGGCGGAACTGCTCATAGAGCCGGAAGGCCACCCGGTTCAGCTCATCCGGATCCAATGTGGCCGCCAACTCCTCCATCGCCTTCCTGACCGGCGCCAGATCCTCCCCGAAGGCCCTCCGGACATACCCGGCTGCCGCCTGCGCGGACGCCGGCTTGTCGTGATCGAGCGCGCGTAGCGACCCATCCACCTCGACCACCGGCAGGTCGCGGCCGAGCAGATGCACCGCCTTCTGCCGATGCCTCCCCTGACCCTGCTTGCGCGCCTCGTCACGCAGGTCGCCGCTCTCATGCCCCTCCTCGGCGATGCCGATGGACTTCGCCTTCGCGCGGGCACTGAGGCCGGCGACGGCCCGGCCAAGCGTGATCGCCGTTTCGGGGTCATGCCCCAGGCGCTCGGCCACCACCGCGGCCCAGAGCGTCAACACCGGCGCCCGGTTCACCTGGACCGTCGGCCCCGCCTTCGTCCCGGTCATGCGCGTCCATCCCATCCATCCCGCTCGCCTCAACGAGCGAGCGGCGGGACGGATGCGCCACGCCGGCTTCCACCATCCCGGCCATTGGCCGAGCCGGCGCCTCGCGGATTCCGGGGCAGAGCCAACACCATGAAGATCGAACTCCGCAGTGTCAGCTACAACGCCGCCCTGAGCGAGGAGACGATGAACTTCCACGCCGACATCTGGATCGACGGGAGGAAGGCGGGCTTCGCCCATAACCACGGGACCGGCGGCAACACCAACGTGCAGCCCAACACCCTGCGCCAGCGCCTCGACGAGTACGGCAGGACTCTCCCGCAGGTGGACATCGGGACCGCCACGGGCGGCGAGCCGCGCATGATCACCCAGGACGCCGAGTGGATCGTGGACAGCCTCCTGACGGAATGGATCGTGCGGCGTGACCTGAAGCGGGCACTGAAGAACCGCGTCCTCTACACCCACACGGAGATGCCCGGGGTCTACCAGACCAAGGTGCTGAAACCGGACGAGATGGCGAAGATCCTCGCGTCGACGGAGGTGAAAGCAAAGTGGAAGGTCAAGGCTTGGCTGAACACCATGCCGGAAGAGGAGGCCATCGCCATCTACCGGAACAACGGTCGCTGAAACGCGCACGAGGGCAGGACGGAAGATGGCTGCCGCATCGTGGCGTCCGCCGCAAGGGAAGGCGGCTGCGCCGCCCGCGCGAAGCGCGCGCCCTTGCCCCGGCCGCCGCCGTCGCGGCCGGCCAGAACGGGACAGGGGAAAGAATGGCCAGGCGCGGCAGCGGGCGTCCGGCAAATCCCTGATCCATCCATGACGCTGCGGAGATCAGCCCATGTCGGACCCGTTCCACGATGTTCACGCTCCGGGCCTGGAGGCCCGGACCTGCGGCGGAACCCATGATGCATGCGTGGAGATGGACCGCCTCTCGCAGCTGCTGTGCGCCTGCGACGACGGCGTGCTGACGGAGGAGGGCCTCCACGAGGCGGCCGTCCTCGCCGAGCGGCTGGGACGCACTGACGAGCTGTTCGACGCACTGATGAAGTAGCCGATGCCGCCCGCGCCCGGCCGGGTCATGATGGGCTACGCTGACTGCCTCTCCAGTAGCCGCAGGATCACCACCACCTCTCCCGGAGGGCCGATCTCGGCCCATCGGCGGACGCTGCGCGCCACGTCTCGCGCAGGGTGCCCGTGGTCCGTCAGCCACCGGCCGAACGCCGCCTGGGTGAACCCCAGATCAGCGAGGGCGGCGCGGAAATCCTCAGCGGTCATCAATGATGCTCCTCCGGAGCGCCCGCATCCGACGCCCCCATTCCCGGTGGTAGTCTGCTGTCGCCACAGCGGCGTCATAGGCTGCCTGTGCGTCCCCGGGCGGGCACATGCCCTGCCGGATCGTCATGACGCGACCCTGCACGGGCGATCCGTCCCTGAGCGGCATCACCAGATGCCACTCATCCCTGCGGGTCACCGGGTCGTGGACCTCGACCGCCAGGCATCCGCCACCCAACTGTCCGGTCAGGGCGCGGCGCATCGAGGCGGCGCTGTCCACCTCGTGCATGGAGCGCGGCGCCGCAGCCGACGAGTGTGCGAGTATCGCGATCCGCATCGTCGCCTCTCACGCGTAGTAGGCGTAACGGACGGGCTCGCCCCACAGCGTGCCCTCGGCCTCACCAGCAAAAAAGCCGCGGCCGAAACCCGTGAACCGCAGTTCCTGCCCCGCCTCGGTGATCACCTGGGGAGCCACACTGCCGTTGTCGCGCATCAGGCGACGGGCCGTCCAGGACCGGGCGCTGGGGGCCGGGCGCGCAACCGGCGCGGCCGGGACAGCCATCGCGCCGATCGCTGCGATGACGCGGTCGGCCTCGCGACGGTTCACGAACACCGTGACGGTCAGGCCGTCCACCGAGCTGTCACGCGCGCCGGGCGCCAGCATGGTCTGCACCAGGGCAGACACCGCGCCCTTGATGCGGGGCAGTGGCGTCGATCCGGGTCTTGGCGCCAAACCGGCTGGTGGTGATAGAAACGCTCATCGTCTCGGTCTCTCCCGGCCGGACCTCATTGCCCTTGCCGATAACCAACATATAGGCGCATTTCACCTATCTAGTAACAGGAAAACGTACTCACCGGCCGATTTTTCGGAAACCACCGATGCCCGCTGATATCCCCTGCGCCGAGGCCAACGCCACGGCCATCGCGTTCATGCGCCGAGGCGAAACCATGCCTGGCTGGTCAGGGCCAAAAGAGGAAGGGGTCCGTCTGATCTTGGACGCATCAGGGCTGACGCTGCTCAGCCTTTATGAAAGCCCCACCGCCCGGGAGATCCGTGGGGCGCGGACGGGGAAGATGCGTGTCGGCCTGCTGCCGATCGGCATGCACACACTGATGCTGCTCTACGATGTTGATCTGCTCACCAACAGCTGGTCGGATGCCCCGTTCGCGCTGGGAGCGCAGGGCCCCGGGAACCGCACGCTGATGGCGCGCGAAAGGGGGCAGGGACGCCTCCTCATGTCCATCATGGCGGACGCCACGAGCGGCATGGTGCATGCCCTGCGCGGCTTGAGCCTTACGCCGAGCTTCTGTGATGTCCTAGACGATCTGGTGGAAGCGCAGCGCGCTGCCCTGCCAACCTACACCCCGCAGGCCTATGCCGCTGAGCTGAACGCCGCCTATGCCCGATGGCCGACCTCGACGGCGATGGTGCCGCATGCCCGGATCGTCGAACGCGTCGGGTTGCCGATCGGCGAAGCGAGCTGAGTTAGTCAATCATCCTGGACGCCAGTCGGGCAACCGTTCGGACCCAAGGCTCGCACGGCGCATCTTCAACGCCTGGCGCATCGGAACCGCCATGCCGATGCCCGACATCGCTCGCCTGCTGGACGTCTGCGGCCATGGGGCGGCTGCCAGCCGGATGCGCCAGACGGCGCTGGAGGGCGGCAGCAATCCCGGCCTGACCCTCGAAGAAGTCACCGATCTCATCTCCTGCTGGGCGGACGAAACACGGGCTGCGCGACGCAACGCCACGCCTTGAGGCGGGCTCGCGGGGTGCCCCCTTTCGCCGCCGTCGACCGCGATCCCGCGGAAAGGATGGCATTGGCGCCGCTGATGCCCGGCTCCTGACCAGTCCATAGAGGTCGGATCAGGGATAGGATGGAGGGGGAGGAGGGGAATAGAGGAGATTGGAGACGGGCCAGGGGAGATGTCCGAAGGACGAGAGTGGGGAGACGTGTGTCGGCTACCTGCCCGTGCCGGCCGCATATCCTCGGGGTGCTGCGGTCTGAGCCACGGCGCCGGCCGCTCCTACCCCCGCTTTCCCCGAAGCCGGGGAAAGCGCCTCCGGCTCGGCACGCTCGGTCAGGGGCCGGGGCCGCGCCTTGCGCGGGGCGATGCCCCGCTGCGGCGCAACCCCAACCCCCTCCCTCACATGCCTCGGGGGTAGGACCGCCCGCCACCGCGCCTCTGTTCGACCGCACCCGAGGATACGCGACCGGCACGGGCCGGAAGCCTCTTCGGGGAGAGAGAATGAAGAGGATCTGACGATGGCTGGTTCGCTCAACAAGGTCACCCTCATCGGTCGCCTGGGTGGTGACCCCGAGAAGCGCAGCTTCAGCAATGGCGGGCAGGTGGTGAGCTTCAGCCTGGCCACCAGCGAGACCTGGAAGGACCGCAGCTCGGGCGAGCGCCAGGAGCGCACCGAGTGGCACCGCATCGCGATCTTCACCGAGGGGCTTGGCGACGTGGTGGCGCAGCACGCCCACAAGGGTGCGCTGGTCTACATCGAGGGCAAGCTGGAAACCCGCAAGTGGCAGGACCAGCAGGGCCAGGACCGCTACAGCACCGAGGTCGTCCTGCGCCCCTTCGTCGGCACCTTCACCTTCCTGTCCGATCCTCGGGCTTCGGGCGACCGGGAGCCGCAGGGCCAGCCGGGCGCTTCCGCCGCGAGCGGCAGCCGCGCGCGGGCCGGCCGGCGGACCCCGGCGGCCACGGCGTCGGCCGGCCACGACATGGACGACGACGTCCCGTTCTGACGGCTCGCGCTCCGGTGCCCTTGGCGGGGCACCGGGCCGCTTCCCGCTGCTCCCGCTCCACCCCACCGGGCCGCCTGATGGCTGGCCCGGCTCACGAGGATTCCGCCCGATGCCCGCAAGCCTGCTCGCGTCCATCGCCCCGCCGCGCCCGCATGCGCTCACCACCATCATCTGGGATACCATCCACGAGGAGGGTTTCCAGGGCCTCTATGGCCGCTGCCACCTCACGAGCTCCTACCATCCCTATCGTTTCGCCTCACGCGAGGCCGCTGGCCGCTTCGCCGCCGCGATGTGCGAACGCCTCGGCTACGACGGCTTCCGCCTGGACACGCCCGGCCACCGACCGCCGCCGTTCCCTGCGGTGATGTTCGACGACTGCGAAATCCCGTTCTGAGGAGCGTGGCATGGGTTTCGTACTGATCTTCGACCCCGAGCCGCTGCTGAGCGCGCCGCAGTTCTTCGGCCCCTTCGCCTCCCAGTCAGCGGCCAAGCGGTATGCCGAGGCCACGGGGATGACCCTCGGTCGCGACTTCGACCAGGCCGCCGCCGAGGCGGACAGTCCGGAGGGGCACGGAACGACCGACTTCCCCTGCGCGGTGGCCGCCCTGCGGCCCGGCAATGCTGGCCCCCGGAACACCGTGGAGGAGCGGACCTGATGCTGCGCCAGTATCACGCCCCGCGCCGCCAGGGCGGCGACAACCCGCTCGGCGTCGGCACCATCGCCCTCGGCTCCGTCTTCTATCTCCAGGACGACGGCCACTGGCGCGCCCGCTTCCGCGGCGGCGCCAGCTGTCGCGCACCCTGGATCGTCGAGGCCTTCCTCAACGGGCAGTACCACGCCGCCCGCCGCGATCCCGCCACGGGCCACTGGCTCAGCATCTACGCCGCCAACCGCACCGACCTGGCCCTGGTGCGCTCCCTGCGCGACGGCCGCCGCCTCACCGTCGCGATCCGCCTCCTCCAGCTGCACGAGGACGAAGGCCTGGGGCTTCCGGACAACCGCTACCCGTCCTTGCCCCGGCCGCGTCAGCGCCCGGCGCACTGAGGCCGCCCGCCCGGCCGAGGGGGGGTGGCCACGCCACCTTCCCTCCCCCCGACAGAAGGCCACCACCATGCCCGCGACCTCGTCCCACGACCGGCACGCTCATGCCCTCACCATGGCCAGCAGCCTCGCTTCCGCCCGTCGCTGGCAAAGCGAGGCCTGCGCCCTGCGCGAGCACGCTGCCCTGCCTCGCCTCACCGCCGCCCAACGTGCGCAGCTACTCCGCGAGGCCGAGGCCGCCGACCGTCAGGCCCGCTTCTGGCTCGACGGCCCGCCCGTCACCCCGCCGGGCGACCGGCGCGACTGAGCGACCCACGCGGGGACGGCGGCAGCCACCACTCGTCCCCCGCCGCGTCGCGCTCGGCCGCAGGCCGCCACGTCTCGCCCCGGCGCGCCATCGACACCACCGTCGCCGCCGCCGACGCCTCCAGCGACAGACCATAGGCTTCCAGCGCCAGACGAGCCGCCTCCGTGGCCATCTCGTCCGCCCGGCGCCGCAGCACCTCCAGCCCGGCATCGCCACGGCGCTGCGACAGATCCGCCACGCGAGCCTGCGCCGTCTCCGCCGCCGCCCATGCCTCGTCGGAGACCTCCCGCGCCGCTGTCGCCCGGCTGTCGTAGTCCAGCAGCAGCGACCGCAGCGCCGCATCCCGCCGGGCGCCCCGCTCCGGCGGCACGTTCGCCTCGACGAACCCCGCTACCGCCGCTTCCGCCCGCTCCCGCAGATCCGCCGCCGGCATGTCCAGCTGGAACGCCTCCGCGATCTGCAGCACGACCCGCACGTCTGGCACCGCCTCGTGCGCTGCGGCCTCCCGCTCGGGCAGCACCCGCAGCAGCGGGAACCGCACCACCTTGCCAACCTCCGTCATCGCCGCCTCCTGGCCGGATGATTCCATGGGGCGGAACATAGCCGGGATTTTGCGGAGAAGCAAGTAAGTAATTGATATCACTACAATAAATTGGGGAGCCATGCCCCTTGCTCGCCCGCTCCGACCGTTCGTGTCACAAGGAACCCACGACCATGGATCATCCGCAGCCCGACATCCTCGGCGAGCTGGCCGCCGCTTACGCGAACCGTCCGGCGTTGCCCGACTGGTCCAGCGCCTGGGCGGCCCAGGGCGCCGCGGCCGCTGCCTCGCCGATCGCCGAGGCCCTCGCCCCGATGCTCAGCCAGCCCGACACGCCCCATGAAAGGGGCAACGCCGTCATCGCGCTGCTCCGCCGCCTGCACGGCATTCTCCCCGGTCTCCCGCCGGTCAATGCTGGCCCCATCCATGACCTTTGGCCGCCCGATCTCCGCGGTCGTTTCGTCCTCGCCGACGAGCGCATGGTCCACCCCTGGAACCGGACCTGGCCCGCGGATGACGTCCTGCTGCTGGCCGAGGCCCTGGGTCGCGCCCAGCATCACCTTGGCGGCCGCGACGCCCTGGAAGCCGAGCTGATGCGTCTCGCCACCGGCCCCTGCGCCGAGGCCAGGCGCTCCGCTGAGGCTCATCGGATCGCCGCCGACGAGGGCCGGCGCCGCATCGAAAGCGTTCGCCGCTCGGCCGACGACACCCTGCTCCGCTATCTCCTGGCCGCCCTGACCCTGAACACCCTCCATCACGTCGACCAGGAGCGCTCCGACGAAGCCCGGCAGGCAGCCAGCCTCCGCTCCGAAGCCGGCATGTGGACCCTGGGGCCGCCCGACAGGGCCTACCTGAACACATGGGTGCGGCAGCTCTCCGATCTCCTCGCCGGACAGCCAGATCCATCAGGGATGCGCTACGCCGAGGAGTTCCTCCGCTGCGAAGCCTCCTATCACAGCACCGCTCTGCCGGAGGACGCCTCCCCAGCCGAGATCGTCGCCTGGCTCGTGCCGTTCCTGTACGCCGACGAGGCCATCGAGCTCTACCACCGCCTGGGCGCCGAGCCCTTCGAGGTGGACGCGACTGACGAAGCGGACGACGCGGACGACGCGGACGGGGACGACTGCCCCGATGCCCCGCACTTCTCCCCGTGAGCCCCGCCATGGATGCA
Source organism: Roseomonas sp. FDAARGOS_362 (assembly GCF_002754815.1). Lineage (GTDB taxonomy): Bacteria > Pseudomonadota > Alphaproteobacteria > Acetobacterales > Acetobacteraceae > Roseomonas > Roseomonas mucosa. The sequence continues at coordinate 125,940 of NZ_CP024587.1, forward strand.
GCCGACCCACCATCCAAACCGGCCCCTGTCCAGCGTCCCGGCCAGCCAGCCCGATCCCGCTCGCGCCGGCCGCATCGTCGCCACCCCTGGCCTGCCCTTCGAGCACAACCGCGGCGTCTGCGGCCGCTGGGGCGCTCTGCGCCTCGCCTACGATCCCGCCAAGGGCAGCGACGGCACCTGGTTCTGCGAGGCACACGTCCCCGCCTCCTTCCACCGCTACCGTGGCGCCTGAGCCGTCTCGGCAAGACCGGCAGCAGAAACAGGGCACGTCCCCGCAAGCGGGGACCGGGCTCTACTCGGCCGCTTCGCGACCTCCCCAAGCCCCCTTCGGGGTCTTGGCCCTTCGGGTGACGATCCCTCGCGCAGGCGCCTGACCCCGGTGTAAACAGCAGCGGCCGCAGAGCAGGCTGAGCCGTCTTTCCTCGCTGGCGATGGCTTCCGCAGCGCCCGTCACCCGTTCCGGCGCCCCGTGTGTGGATCAGCCTTTCCCTCGCCCCTCTCTCCGGGCGGTAGCAGGACCGGGCTCCGCCCTGGCACGCCGGCTTAGGGCGACGACCCCGCGCCGCTGGCATGGCGAGTATTCGCTTGGCATTGCAAGTATAGCCGAAATATTCATGCGTCTCGATTTGCCCCCGCCATGCCATCGTCTCGGGGCAGCCGCCCACGCCCGCGCACCAGGCCGGAACCCGGTCCTACTACCTGAGAGATGCGCGAGGGAAAGGCTGATCCACACAAACCTCCCGGCGCGCCTCCACTACCGTCCGTGCGCGCCCTCAACCCCCCCACAAGGGGGGGGCGTCGGACGCGCAACCTCCGGCGGGCAAAGGGCTCCGCCCTCTGCACTCCCGGCGCTCAGGAAAGTCTGATTATCTTCCTATTACTTGGGATGCCGCAGTTGATCGTTAGACTTTTACTGTGGACACCGGGCAGGATTACTTATATTCTTCTCTTGTTCCCGAGAGAGGGAACGGCCGGAAGGGCGGGCTGGAACCCCACCCCCCCGGCCTCACCAGAGACAGGAAATCGGATCATGTCCCAGGCTCAGCAGAACATCGCTTCCGGCACCGTTTCCGACAAGGGCGAGGCTGACAACGCCATGGCCCAGGCCATCAAGGGCGCTACCCCCCGCAAGCCCGCTTCCAACAAGGGCAAGGGCAAGCAGCCCCAGCCCGCCAAGGACCAGGCCCGCGCGCCCGTTCGCGGCTCCATGGGCAGCCGCCAGACCATCACCCTTGCCACCGCCGCCGCCCAGGCGCCCACCGCCGACCAGATGGCCCGCATTTGCAGGATGTTCGGCACCGAAGCCGTGGACGTGGACGGCATCCATTCCGCGACCTCCGACAGCCTCATGCAGCAGGCGGAAGCCCTCCGGCCCAACCTCAGCGACAAGGCGATGGAGATGCACTTCCAGCGGATCGTCGGCGCCTATGTCGGCAGCGCCTATGGAGCCGCGCAGTTCTACGACGCGAAGCGCCTCGTGGCCCGCGACATGGCCAGCAAGTTGAACGAGATGCGCGACGAGGACCGCGACGGCCCGAGCGGTTTCGAGAGCCGCTTGGAGCGTGCCCAGATGTTCGCCGCCGACATGGCCGCTCAGAGCTTCGCCACCCTGGCCGCCGCGGAAGGCGCGGTTGCTGCCTATGCCGAGATCACCGGCAACGAGTGGAAGCCTTACGTCGCCAACACCCCCGACACCCAGGCCGTCAGCCGTCAGGCCGCCACCCTCCGCGCTTCCGCTTTCGACTGATCCCGCGATGGGCGGGGGCTTCGGCCTCCGCCCTGGCGGAACCCGCGGCCAGGGGGGCGCCGCCCTCCGGGCTTCGCCCCCCTGGACCCCCCAGGTTTCCCCAGGACCCACCGTTCCACACAAGACGCCCTGGCCGCCGGATCATGCGGACGGCGCTTCGCGCCGGACCATGCCTCATGGCGTCCCCTTCGGGGCCGCGCCAGACCAGACCTCACCGCCCGGGGCCATGCCCCCTCCGGCGTGGCGGGGCCGCCCCTGCCGCAACGCCGCTTCGCGACGCCGCGTCCGGCGCAGCCCAGCCACGCCAGGGCGCATGGCGGTGCCCACCATCACACACGGTTGACTAATTATAAAGATTATGTATCTAAAAAATGCTACAGTACCAAATTAGATTTCAACCCGAGCTTCCGGCAATGCGGGTGTTCAGGACGTGGCCTTCCGCCAACGCCCTGCGAGGCCGGGCGCACCATCGAGCAGGAAGCCACAACCATGTCCCAGACCTTCAGGATCAGGCTTCGAGAGATCACCTCCGCCAGCGGTTGTGTCGATTTCTACGTCACCGCCGAAACGCCCGAGGAAGCCGCCCAGATCCTCAGCACGGCCTACGAGGCCGCCCGCGCCAGCAACACCTCCGTCGTCACTCTCCCCGACGGCCAGGTCGGCATCATCGACCCCGAAAGCCCGGAGGTTGTCGGCGTGAGCTATCACCTTCTCGACGGCGCGGACGCCGAGATCGCCACCATCGCGCCTGCCGCCCCGAAGCCGAACTGACCTTCCTCGCCGGCAACCCCGGACGATCCGCGACACAACGTCACACCTCGTCCGACACCTTCCCCTCATCTGCCGGCCCGCTGCCAGGACAGCGGCAGGCTCCCATCCTCCGCCCGCGTCGCCCCCGGCCGGACCGCGCAGACCTGCCGCTCCCCGCCCTGGGCCTGCACCACCGCCCCTTCCGAATAGCCCTGTCCCGCGAAAACGCACTCGGCCCGCGGCAGCGACGTCCGCTCCGACACGTTTCCCGACCGGCGCGGCGTCACATCGCTCTGGAAGGGCGCGCCGTCGAACGGTGCGCTGCTGAAGGGAGAGCTGCTGAACGGACCACTGGAGAGTGGCGGGGTCACGACCACGCCACCGCCGAAGGCCGGCGGCATCGCTCCACCCTCCGGCCCCACATACTGCGCCGGCGACGGCTGCGCCGCCGCCAGCACCGGCCCCAGCAACAGTGCCGATACCACCACAACCTGCCTCATCCCGACCTCTCCCGGCACCCGGCATGCCCTCCGCACGCCATGGCCGCAGCCTCACCCCTCACCGTGCGAACCGGAAATCCGCGTCCTCGTCAGGCCGCCATTCGCATCGCCCGGCGTCAGCCTTGCCCCATGCCCGATGCCCTGCCAGACTTCCTCCGCCTCCTTCCCCCGGAAGCGGGCCCCTGTGTTCAAAACGAACACACCTCCCCGCCGCCTTCCGTCCAGCCGCCTTTTCCGATGTCGGGACACCGACTGAGCCGGTGCCTCATCGTCATCGGCTGGAACGAGCGCGAGCTGGCCCGGCGCACCGGCCGTCACCAGACCCAGGTGCGCCGCTGGATCAAGGGCGAGAGCCCGATCCCTTCACCCGTCGCCGCCTGGATCACCGAGCTCGCCGATTTCATCGTGGCCCATCCGGGACCGCGCCTCGTCAGCGCGCTTTCGGCCACTTCCGGCCACTGACCGCCAGGATCAGCACCACGAAGCCGATCGCCCCCCACCACCCCAGCTGGGCGACCTCGCGGGCCTGTGGCCCGTTCGCCATCAGCGCACCCAGCACGCAGAACACGGCCCCGGCCACGAACCAGGGCAGTCCTGGCGGCCCCCGCAGCGAACCGACGCGTCCGGCACAGGATCGTAGCAGGCCGGAAAGGGATGCATCGCGAAAACGGCTGGCTGGCCATGGAGGCCAGCCAGCAGCCCTCAGCGCGGCGGCCGGATATAGTCGAAGCCCAGGCGGCCATTCGACATCATCGCCGGCACGCAGCGCACGCCGGGAGCGTTTCTGTTGACCCACGGCACCAGCACCCTCTGGTCAACCCATCCCGGCCGGCCATCGAGGTGCATCACCTCCAGGTAGCCGTTGCGTGCGACATGCGGGCTCTTGACGATCACCGAGATCGTCGCGATCCCCACCTGCGGGGCATTCGCCCGGGGCTCTGCCAGCACGCGTGGCAGTTGGTCCCATGTCGCCTCCTGGAAGCCGTCCCGCAGTCCCATGCACTCATAACCCGCGATATGGCCTGTCACCTTGAGGCCGGCAGACGGCGCGCCTTGGGCATGGCCAGCGCCGCTCCAGGCACCCATCGCGAGCGCCAACAACAGAATGGTCTTCTTCATGTTCTAGCTTCCCAAAAGGACCGGCTGCGTGGCCGCGTCACCCATGCGCGCCGACATCATCGTCCTCCACTCTCCGACCGTGGTACTCCGCGTAATGCCGTTCTGGGTAAAGACCTTGTCGGAGGCATTGAACATGATCTGGCCCATGGTCTCGGACGAGGCCGCCTGGGCAATCGCAGCACTGTAGGACTGACCGAAGTTGTACCCACCGCGCACGTCCAGCACCGTAGGATTGGAAACGCCGCTTTGCTGCAGGGTTTCGGCCAACGACCGCATGTAGGCGGCCGCGCTGTAGGCCTGGTTCCCGGCGTCCATCGACCCATCGACCCCACGCTCGATGGTCCCTGCCAGGCTCGAATTGTAGCTGATCGCCTGCGTCACCCCCCACTCATAGGTGGAATCCAGCATCTGGAACGCACCGCGTATGCCCGAAGCTGACCCGTTCACGCTCTGGCACTGGCTTTCCACCATGCAGGTCGCCGCCAGCGCCGAGGGGTTCACCCCCACCGCCGTCGCCGCTTCACTCGCCTGCGTTCCCCATGACCGCGAACTCATCAGGTCCAGCGCCGTGCTACCACCCGCCGCCGTCGCCCCGCTGCTGCCACTCCCGTCACCGGACCCGGTCCCCGAGCTGCTGGTGTCCGGCGTGACGGAACCCTGGGTCGGCGTGATCGTGAACGAGCCGAGCCCCAGCTCCATCACACGCGGGATCACCTGCTCCGGCGCCCCGCTCATGCTGACCACGCCCGATTGTGCCAGCGCCGGCATGCCAGGCCCGGCCCCCATGGCCATGCCCAGCGCGATCGTCCAACCTCCCGCCCGGGAGCCCTCTCGATACCGCTTCATCGCCGTCGCCTCCTTCGCGACGGCGATGACCCTTCCAGATCGTGGTGCGAATGACGGCCGGCGTGAGCGCCGGCCGCTCCGTCACCGCCGCTCCTGCGCCGGCCCCTGCGGCCCCGGCGCGGGCTGCGGCGTGCCAAGCACATTCGCCGCCAGGCACCAGCCCCGGCCATCGGGGGCATGCACCACCCCGGCCCGGCAGCGTTCCACGCCGCTGACAGCGGCGTAGGTCTGCCAGTAGGAAAGCAGGAACCCCACCAGCAGCACCGACCCGAACATCCCCGCACCCTGCAGGTAGAACAGCAGGCGCCGGCGCCGTTCATAGTGCCTGGCCTTGATGACCAGGGTGCCGCCGAGCTTGTCCACCAGTCCCGGCGCCACCTTCGCGATCATGCTCTCGATCACCTGGTCCCGCTGCACCTCCGTCGCCGCCGCGGCGGCCTTCGCCTGCGCCGTCGCCGCTTCGGCCACCCGGATCGCCTCCCGAAGCTCCCGGATCTCGGCCTCGACCAGCGCCTTGGCTCCCTCCTGGGTATTCGCGACAGCCAAGGCCATCTCCGCCGCCATGTCCCCGAAGGCCAGCTGGCTGCTGGTCATCGCGTGCAACAGGACGCTTTCGGGATGGCCGGGCCGGACGCCGAACTCGCTCATCGCGCGCCGCAGCTCTTCCGTGCGTTCGGCCAGGTTCGCCATCGCCGTCGTCACGATTTCCTCGGTGCCGCGCATTCCAGGCTTGATCGACCCGTCCATGTCACGAGCCCTTTCCCGGTGCAGGGATGTGCGGCATCCAGGCCGCCGGGATGCGCCCGAAGAACGCCGGCATCTCCTTCTCCCACCAGAGCGCCGTCCGCTCTTGGTCGAAGAACGACGTGTCCTCGTGGCCTTCGGCCTGGACGTCATTGGCCATGTCCTCGAAGGTCAGCCCCCGCTTGGTCACCTCGCTCATGCAGCTCAGGGACGGCATGACCACCGTCTCGGCCCCGGTACCCAGCGCGGCAATCATCGCCGGGTGCGCTCTCACCTCCTGAAACGCGACCGCCGACGAGTTGCCCGACGTGATGAGCCCCTCGTTCATCACCATGAGCGTCGCCTTCGGCATGAAGGTCCGGCTCTCCATGAAGCGTCTCAGGTAGTCGAGGTCCGCGGGGTCCGGACCGAGCAGGTGAATGCCGACCACCCGGATCTTGCGTCGCTCCAACGCCTCCACCAGCCGCAACTCCTGGACCAGGCGGTTCAGCGCGGTCTCGCCGCCGCCCACATCGAGGATCACGTCATACCGGTGCCGCGTCTGGTCGCGAATGCGCTCCTCCAGCCAGTCCACGACATCCGACATCGAACCCGACGGGGCGGAGACCGCATCGCCATGGAAGGCCGTGAGGTTGTTCGTCGTGTTCTGGTGGTCCGCGTTCCATACCTGAAGGTTTGCCCCTCGCTTCCTGTAGTATTGGGCCGTTGCATTGAGCAGCGTGGTCTTCCCGACCCGCTGCCGCCCAACCGCCACGATGGTCACGGGCATGAGCTCCGCTCCAGCGGCATCCATCGGCGGGGCGTCCATGGTCGTCGTCATGTGCTCGGATCCCTTTCTCGCCATCACGGCTTCTTCCTCGTCACCGGCATGCCCATCCAGGCATCCGTTCGCCTGAACTGCTCGTCCAGCAGCCTCTGGTTCCTCGCGATACGTTCCTCCGGCGTCTCATTGGGCGGGATGACGCAGCTCGGAACCTTGGGGAGTGGCAGGGCGCTGTCCGGCACCTCGGCAAAGCTGGGCCTCGGCGCTTCCTTGGTGACATGGCCCGATGCGAACGGCGCGGCGGTCGGAGGCTTCGAACGGTTGCCTTCCGCCGAAGGGGGGTGTGCAGAGATGCGCCTTTTGGCCTTGCCCACTCGGCTTCTTGCCTCCTGCTGGGTCTCGGCGCGTTCCTTCCGGCGGCAAACCACAGCCCATGTTCTGGCTACCTGCCAGCGAGATGCTTTGCCGCCATACCTGCCGGAAGCTCCCGCCACGCGGATGCGCTCGCTGATCGCGTCCCAGCCGACAAAGCCTGTCCTCATGCTTTCCTGAATCGCTGCGTGGTTGTCCCAGAGCCACTGGAAGATGGCACCGTCCGCCTCGCGTCGCCGCTCCTTGAGAGCAGCCGTAAGCTGTAGGTCTTTCCACTTCGCCATCGGCGCTACGTCCTGCTGCCGAAGGCACAGGATGAGATCTTGCCGTATCGCGACGCCAAGGCGCCGCCTGATATGCGAGCGGCTATTGGGCATCGGGCGAGCATCGCGAGGGCATCGGGCGAGCATCGCGGAGGCGTCGGGCGAGCATCGCGGGAGCATCGGGCGAGCGCCGCCCGAGTTTCGCGGGAGCGCCGCTCGGTCAGCCGATGTGCGGGTGGCGAGCAGGTAGACAGGCAGCTCCATACACCATTGCACCCTATGTGCGCGGGCCTGCGGCCCGATCCCCTTTCCGACACGTCGGATTCTCCGTTCGCATGGACCATCGGCAGGCTCTTCCCCGGTCAAAGGAGAGCCCCATGGACGGCGCAGCCAACACCACCCCGATGCGAACGGCGGAAACGGAAAGCAGGATCCTCGATCTGCTGCAGGAACACGGCGTCATCCTGCGGACCCAGAGCGAGCAGCTGGCCGCGATCCTCAAGGCCCTGACGCCCCCGCCGCAGGAAGGGCCCACCACGAGCGAAATGCTGCAGGCCATCATCGCCCTGCTGGGCGAGCACACCACGCTGCTGCAGGACAACAACGGCCACATCCTGGCCCTCCCGGCCTCCCTGCCGGGGCTGGTCGCCCGCGAGATCCGCCGCGGCCAGCGCCTCGGGGATCTCGCCGAATGATGACCTTCCGCAAGCTCTCGGCCGCCGGCTCGGGCAAGCTGCTCCGCGCCTACTTCACCGAGAACACCCCCGAACCCGCGCGCGACCCGGCGACGACCCCGGGCCGACACCTCGACCCCGGCGGCCGCCTGACCGCCTACTACACCGGCCGCGACAGCCGCGCCTCCTGGCGGCCCGACATGCCCCGCGCCATCGCCAATGCCCTCGGCATCGACACCACCCGCATGCCGAAGGACGAGGCCCTCGACCGGCTGTTCGAGGCCAGGCGCGCCGACACCGGCGAGGCCTGGTCCGACCAGAAGCGCGAGATCAGCGCCTACGACCTGACGCTCGCGCCGCACAAGTCGGTCTCCCTGGCCGCCGAGTTCGCCGCCACCCCGGCCGAGCGCGCCGCCATCTGGTTCGCCATCGACCGCGCCAACGATGCCACCATGCGCTACGTCGCCCGCGAGCTGGGCTGGGCCCGCAAGGGCAAGGGCGGCTCCCTCGGCGCCGATCCGGGGGCGGTCGGATGGGTCAGCTTCCGCCACCACACCGCCCGCCCCACCGTCACCGTCCGCGACGGCAAGGCCGGCCCCACCTACCTCGCCGAGGTCACCAGCATGGCCGGCGACCCCCATGCCCACATCCACAACGCCCTGTTCAACGCCGTCGTGACCGAGGACGGCCGCGTCGGCTCCCTCGACACCCAGCGCCTCCATGCCCGGGTCCACGAGTTCGGCGCCTACTTCCAGGCCCGGCTGGCCGACCACCTGCGCGAATTGGGCGCCCGCGTCTCCTACGACCGCCAGCAGCAGGCGGCGGTGCTCGACGCCATCCCCCAGGCGGCCTCCGACCTCTTCTCCAAGGGCCGCCGCCAGGTCGAGCGCTCCGCCCGGGCCTACGCCAGCAGCCAGGGCCTCGACTGGGACACCCTCTCGGCCGAGGGCAAGTTCAAAATCCTGGCCACCTCCGGCCTCGCCGCCCGTCTCGACAAGAACGCCGCCAAGGGCGACCGGGAGACCTGGCTGGCCCAGGCCGAGGCCATCGGCTGGCGCCACGTCACCGTCATGGAGGAGGTGGAGCACACCCGCCTCCCCGACGCCGAGCGCCTCGACCGCGCCTACCGCTTCGCCGCCCGGCACCTGGCCACCGAGTTCCACACCGCCGCCGTCATCGACCACGACCGGCTGCGCCTCCACGCCGCCCGCGGCCTGATCGGCACCGGCATCGGCGGCGGCACCGGCGACATCGACCGGGTGGTCGAGCTGATCGAGCAGCGCGGCATCACCCTGCGCGGCGAGCACGTCGCCCTGCTCGTCGGCCTCTCCGGAGACAAGGTGCGGGTGACCAACACCGCCCAGCTGCGGCTGGAGGAGAGCCTGCAGGCCCAGGCCCACCGTGCCGCCCGCGATCGCTCGGGCGCCCTCCCGGCCGCCGCCATCACCGCCGCGATCGACGCCGCCATCCGCGCCGGGCGGATCGACCTCACCCGCGAGCCCGCCCAGGCCGCCGCCCAGCGCGCGGCCATCTACGCCCTCGGCCAGGGCGGCGCCCTGTCCATGCTCACCGGCGTCGCCGGTGCCGGCAAGACCACCCTGCTGCAGCCGCTCGTGGCCGCCTGGAAGGCCGACACCCGCTTCGGCGCCGGCGGGCGCGAGGTGATCGGCGCGGCGACCGCCTGGCGCCAGGCCAGCGCCCTGGGTGATGCCGGCATCGAGCATACCGTGGCCATGGACCCGCTGCTGCGGAGCATCGAGGCCGGCCGCCTGGTGCCGACCCGCAACACGGTGCTGGTGATCGACGAGGTGAGCCAGGTCGCCCCGCGCGCCCTGCTGCGGCTGCTGGAGGTGCAGGCCCGCACCGGCATGACCATCAAGGTGCTGGGCGACCGCGAGCAGGCGCAGTCGGTCGAGGCGGGCGACGCGGTGGAGCTGATGCGCCGCGCCCTGCCCCGCTCCGAGCAGGCCGAGCTCCTCGACACCGTGCGGCAGGCCAGCCAGGAGGACCGCCACGTCGCCGGCCTGTTCCGCGAGGGCCGCGCCGCGGAGGCGCTGGCCCTCAAGCGGGCCCGCGGCGACGGCTCCGCCCGGCTGCTGGGCGGCGACCAGGACCAGGTGGTCGAGCAGATCGCCGACCTCTACATGGCCCGGCGCGACGCCCTGCTGGCCGCCGGCTCGAAGCTCGGCGTCACCATCTCGGCCCCCACCAACGAGGACGTGGCCGAGATCAGCCGCGCCATCCGCGGCCGCATGAAGGCCCGCGGCGAGATCGGCGCCGACGAGGTGGCCTACCAGGCGATCGACCAGCGCGGCGAGACCTACGACCTGCCGATCGCCACCGGCGACAGGGTGCGCCTGTTCAGCCGCACCTGGGCGACGCTACCGGACGGGAAGCACACCTACATCGGCGCCAATGGCGACGTGCTGACCGTGGTCGGGCAGAGCCAACAGGGCCTGCGGCTGCGCAACAAGGACGGGTTGGTCGGTGACGTCGAATGGCAGCGGCTGCAGGACCGGGCGACGGGGCGGCTGCAGCTGGGCTTCGGGCATGCGCTGACGGTGGACGCGGCCCAGGGCATCACCTCGGCCGAGCACATCGACGCCCTGCCGCGCGGCACCGCCGGCGTCACCGCCTTCAAGGGCTACGTCGCCGAGAGCCGCGCCAAAGGGACGACCTGGACCCTGATCTCCGAGGCCGCCACCTTCGAGGCGATCAAGCGTGGCCGGGCGCTGGGCGACGCCACCCCGATCACCAGCGAGGACCTCTGGGCCAAGGCGGCCGAGGGCCTGTCGCAGAAGCCCTACAAGCCGCTCGGCAGCGACCTGCTGGAGGACATGCGCGCGAGCCGCGAGAAGGCCACCAGCGCCTTCATCCGCTTCTCGCACCGCATGGAGATGGCGGAGCACCAGGGCCGCGACTTCGCCCGCGAAGTCCGCGACCACCGCGAGGCGATGGCCATCCAGGCCGAGATGCCGCGCAACCTCACCGCGCTGGACGAGGCGCTGCGGCAGATGCGGGGCGGCGCCGTCACGCCGGCGGAGGAGCACCTGCGGCGGCTGCGCGTCGAGACCGAAGTGGCGCGACGGGAGATCGAGGCATCGGTCCGCCCGTCGTCGCCCTCTGCAGCGGTAGGGTGACGGGTTCGGGGCTTATGGAGGAAGGCCGGCCGGGTGGGATGGGAGCCTTGCATCAGCCGGTCGGGTCGGTGCGGAAAGCCGCCCGTTCCCGGTGCTTCGCCAGGAGCTCGGAGGCCCGTTCCAGGATGCCGCCCGGCATGCCCGCCCTGGCGGCCACGCGCAAGCCGTAGGACTGGCCCGCCCGCCCGGGCTTGACCTTGTAGGCGAACATCTCCTCGTGCCGCCCGGCCGCGGCGTCCATCATCATGCAGGCCCCGTGCTCCATCGCCTCGGCGACGTCGGCGAGCTCGTGGTAGTGCGTCGCGAACAGCGTGCGGCAGCCCACGACGTCGTGCAGGTACTCCATGCACGCCTGGGCGATGGCCAGGCCGTCGTGGGTGGAGGTGCCCCGGCCGACCTCATCGAGGATCACCAGCGAGCGATCGGTCGCCTGGTTCATGATGGCCGCGGTTTCCAGCATCTCCACCATGAAGGTCGAACGGCCGGCGGCTAGGTCGTCGGACGCGCCGATCCGGCTGAACAGCTTATCGACGATCCCGACCCGGGCGTGGCTCGCCGGCACGAAGGAGCCGATCTGGGCCAGCAGCACGACGATCGCGACCTGCCGCAGGAAGGTGGACTTGCCTGCCATGTTGGGACCGGTCAGCAGCCACAGCCGGTTGCCGCCTCCCATCACGCAGTCGTTCTGCACGAAGGTCCGGCCCTGCCCTTCCAGCAGTCGCTCCGAGACGGGATGACGGCCGCCCTGGATGGCCAGCACGCCCTCGGTGGTCAGCTCCGGCTCGGTCCACAGGCTCTCGGCCGCTGCCTGGGCCAGCCCGCACACGAGGTCCAGCGCCGCCGCCGCATGCGCCACCCGCATCAGCGCTTCGCGGAGGCCCAGCACCGCTGAGGCGAGGGACCGGAACACCGCCTGCTCTACCGATCGGGCCTGTTCCGTGGCTGCCTCCAGGGCGCCGGCGAGCTGATCCAGCTCCGTCGTCGAGAAGCGGGTGGTGGACGCCAGACCCTGTCGCAGCCGGAATTCGGAACCGAGGCCCCTGGCGGCAGCGGAGGGGACTTCGACATGGTACCCGAGTACCAAATTGGATCGGATCTTTAGGGTCTTGATCCCGGTCTCCTGCGCGTAGCGGCCCTGCAGCGCCTCGATCGCTGCCTTCGTCGCCTCCACCTCCGTGCGCAACTTGTCCAGGCGCTCGTCATACAGCGGGGCGACGAAGCCCGGCTCGGTCACCGAGAGGGGCGGCGCCGCGATCAGGGCCCGTCGCAACATGGCGGCCACGCCGCGCCGCACGCCCTCGGCGGCGCCAAGCTCCCGACGGGCCGTCGCCAGGCCGGGTGGCAGATCCGAACTCTCGTCCAGGCGCGCCGTCAGCACGGCGGCACAGCCCAGACCGTCCCGCACCGCTGCAAGGTCCCGGGGGCCGCCCTTGCCGAGCGACAGGCGTCCGCAGGCCCGCAGCAGATCAGGCATGCCGGACAGGCCTTCCCGGCAGCTGCGGCGCAGGCCGACGTCCGCCACGAGGTAGCGCACCATCGCCAGCCGGCGGCCGATCACCTCAATGCTGGTCAGCGGCGCGCAGAGCTGGCGCCGCAGCAGCCGGGCGCCGGCGGCCGTCACCGTGCGATCAAGTACCGCGAGCAACGACCCTTCGGCACCGGACGCCGAGTCCAGCACTTCCAGGCCCCGCAGGGTCGGTGCATCGATCTCCATGGTGTCGCCAGTCGCCGCCCGGCGCGGTGACGGCAGCGCCGCCGGCAACTGCCCGACGACAACCCTGACATGGTCCAGCAGGGCGGCCAGCGCGCGCAGCTCCGGCGGCGAGAAGCCACGCATCGCGGTCCGCCCGGCCGGTCCGAACGCCTCGGACAGCACGGCCTCGACCGCTTCCGGCGTCAGGGACGGACGGCCGAGGTCGCCATGGCGAAGGCCCGCGCTGCGGATGGCGACGGCGAGCGCATCCGAATCCTCGGGCCACTGTGCCACCAGGATCTCGGAAGGGCCAATGCGGGCCAGGGCCGGCCCGCATCCCTCGAGCGAGGCCATGCAGGTGCTGATCTCGCTGGTGGACAGGTCGATCCAGGCGAACGCCACCGCCCGACCCTCGGCCAGGGCGACGGTCAGGTTGTTGGCCCTGCCCGCAACCAGCACGTCGGCATCGACCGAGGTGGCCGGCGTCATCAGACGCAGGGGGCGCTCGCCCCCCGCCTCGACGGGCTGCTCGGAGAGAGCGACCCTGTGCCCGGCGGCCAGCAGGCGGGCGACGGCCCCGGCGGCACTGGCCGATGGCACGCCGCACATCGGCACGTCGGGCGCATCCCTCTGCCGCCGGTGGGTCAGCTGCAGGCCGAGCGCCCGGGAGGCGATCGGGGCATCGGAGCCGAGGATCTCGTAGAACTCGCCGACCCGGTACAGCACCAGGTAGCCCGGCGCCGCCGCGCTCGCCTGCGCGTGAGCGGCCATCATCGGGCTGGCGGGGGGCCGGGTAGGTGTGTCCATTATCGAGAGATGCCGCGTCCCCGGCCCGGTTTCCAGTTCGTCCAGGCGGTGCCGCCCGCCATGTCCCCGGCTGCGAGGTGCGGGCCCGGGTCGGCATCGGTAGCGCCGAGTTTGCCCGGACCTACGCCACCGTGCCGGTCCGGGCGGATGCGGTGCTGATCTCCCTCGGCGCCAACGATGGAGCCCGATCCGATACCCTGGAGCAACTGGCGGCCGTCCGCGCCGCGGTGATCGCCCGCCGGGTCACCTGGGTTCTGCCAGCCCGGGGAGAGGCCGCCCGCTCCACCTCCCCCAGCCGGCGCGCCGGCAGGCCGGCGACCCCTCCGGCCGACACGCCCGCCGGGGTGGCGGCGACCGCGACCAGGAAATCGAGCGCCGTCCGCACGTCCCGTTCGGTGATGAAGTGCGGATGATCGGGGCCGCGATAGCAGATCGGGATGGCGCACGGGACGAAGGTCACGACGTAGCCTCCTGGGCAACGCCGGTCAGGGGCGGCCGCCGCTGTGGGCGTCGCAGGTTGGCTGGTGGCAGGGCCGGCGTGCCGGCGCGGGCATACCGACCCCAGCCGACGCGAACGACCTCGCCGGACGCCTGCAGGGCGCGGAGATGGCCGGTGACGTTGGAGATCGAACGGCCGACATGGCCGGCGATCTCGCCCGCCTGACGCGGCTCCGACAGGAAGCTCAGGATGGCATCGCCCACCCGCCGCCCCCGCGTGCGCGAATCTCCACCGCAGGGCGCCGGCAAGGCAACCAGTCCGGCAGAACGGGTCCCGGTCGGGGCGTAGAGGCCGGGCCCCAGGTGGGCCACTTCACCGCGGCGAAGCATCGCCTGCAGCAGGTCGTTCATCCGGGCCGGGGGCAGGCCCAGGAGCCTCGCCAGATGGAAGCTGCGGATCGGCCGGGCGGGCTCGGCAAGGACCGCGCCCCGCGCCAGCATCCGGACCAGGGCCTGGCGCTGGGAGGGGGTCGGCACCCGGATCCCGGCCCGCCGCCATGATCCCTGCGGGCCACGCTCGGCGGCACCGAGGCGCATCAACGCCTCCACCTCGGCCCCGATCACGGCGGGCGGCAAGGCGGTATGGGACCATAGATGGGCCAGGGATACCCCGCCGGTGACCGGCAAGGCCGCGGCAATGCGACGGCTGGCGGACCACTCCGGGTCCACCGGGCCATCCCGCAGCTCGGCTACGGAATCGGTCCGGATCACGAGGTCCTGGCAGTAAGGGCGCAGATGGTCCCGGGCGGAAAGCCCGAGCAGCACCAGCGCCACCTCGGCCGGGCTCGCATCGCACTCCCGCGCGAGAGCGCCCACGCCGAGAGGGCGTGTCAGAGCCGTCCAGAGCCTCGCCGCCAGATCGCCCGCCAGCTCCTGACCGGCCATCACGAAGCCAGCCGCGCGGTCAAGAGGCGTACCCGCCCGGCCAGCTCCTCCGGACCCATGGCGGGCGGCTCCGGCAGGATGACGAGCCTCGCCTGCGCGAGGGCCTGCCCAACCGCTGCCGCCGCGGCCTGGGCTTCCTCCGGGCTCTGGCCGGCCAGCACCTCGATCGCGGCCACCGCACGCTCGACCTGTGGCGAACGGCGCAGCCAAAGGGCTGAGCCGGGGCCGGCCGGAGGGAGCGGCTCAGCCGGCGTCGTCCCGCTCTCCAGCATGGCCGTGCTCGACGTCACAGGAGGCTCGGTTCCGGGATCACCGGCCGGACGTGGCACCATCACGAGGCCAGCCGCGGCGACGGCCGCCGTGGCCCTTTCCGACAGCGAGGCGGACCCTGACGCCGCGAACACCTCCACCATAGCGGCCAGCGCGGCGTCCGGCTGCTCCGGGACACCCATGGGCACCCGGCCCGTCTCGATATGCCCCAGGACGTCGATGATCCGCCTGGCCTCCTCCTGCGTCTCGTCCGTGGGCCCTGCCAGCATGACCGGCCGGTTGCGGCGGATCGGACCCTCGACCTCGATCGCCGCGTGGTACAGCTTGGCGTAGACGCGCCGGCCGCCGAGCAGGATCACCGCCTCGCCCTCCAGCAGCTTCTGCAGGTCGGACCAGGCAACACGGTTGACCTTGCGAACCTCGGCCGATGGTCCTTCGCGGTAGTTTCCCGCCTCGCCCGCGACGAAGCTCGTCGCCTGCGTCACCTCAGTCTCGCCGGCGGTCTTCTCGATCCAGTTCCGGGTGCGCTCCGCATCCTGCTGGCGCATGGCGATGGTCAGGTTGGCGTTGCCCAGCAGCGAGGCGGTCTTCTCGCCGAGACGGGCCCAGACGCCGCTGATCTCCTGGAAGGCCAGCCAGAAGGCGATGTTGAGGCCGCGCCCCATGGCCAGCATGCGGTCCATGCCGTTGGTCGCATAGTAGGCCAGCTCGTCGAAGACGACGTAGAACGGGCCCTCGCCCATCCCGGGCTTGAGCGAGAAGATCTCCCGGGTGTCGCCTTCGAGGCGGGCGCCCAGCAGCTGCGCGAGCATGCCGCGCAGGCTGGCCACGACGATCTTTCCCAGCGACGCCAGGGTGTCGTCGGAGTTCTCCAGCGCCGGCAGGTTGACCACGAGGATGCGCCGGTTCAGCACCACGTCGCGCATGTCGATGTCGCCATGCGTGACCTTGAAGATGTGCCCCAGGCTGACCGACAGCTGGGTGAAGGGGCCGGTGAAGTAGAACAGCGCGAAGCCGTGCTGCTTCGACGGCTCCTCGCCCTTCTGCTTGTTGTAGGGCTGGGTGGTGTCGTAGCCCGGCAGCTCGCCGAGATAGGCGTTCAGCGGGTAGAGGATCTCCTCGGGGATATCGTTGACGAAGATCTCCCTCACCGTTCCCCTGATGCCCTCGCGGTGCAGGAAGACCTTGCGGGTCGCCAGCATGCCGATGGAGCGCAGCTCCAGCGCGAAGCGGATCGTCTCGATGTTGATCGGGATGCCCTTCTCGTCGCGCATCCACACCAGCACCGGGGCGATGGTCCCGACCAGCGCGATCGCGCGGGTGCGGAAGACGCCGTTGCTGTCCTCGGAGCGCTGCTCGCCCAGCTGGCTGACCAGCATCTCGCGCAGCGCATCGGCATTGCCGTGGGCAAAGGGATTGAAGGTGTTGCTGTCCTTCACGCCGGAGGCCACGAGGAGGTTGAGGGCCAGGAGGTCATCCTCCCGGCCATAGTGCCGCAGCAGCGCCGCGACCTGGCCGTAGAGCTGGTTGTCGGCCTTGCCGTCGACCAGCACGAAGCCGGTTCCCTGGGCCAGCGCATTGGTCAGCAGGCTGAGGATGGCCGTGGTCTTGCCGGCGCCGGTGGTGCCGGGGATGGTGCAGTGCTGGCGCGCATCCTCGTTGGTGATCCACAGCTCCTGTCCGGTCACCTGGTCGGTGCCGAGGTAGAGGCTGCCCGCGGCCATGCGAGGCGAGCGGTCCTTCGGGCTCGGGTAGTTCCAGTCGAGCTGGCCCGCGCTCTGTGGCAGGCGCAGCGGCAGCATGACATGCCGGCGCATGACCCAGGCCGCATAGGCGATCGAGGTGGGCACCAGCAGATCGAGGGCCGCCGGGAAGAAGAACGCCCCCGCCGCGGTCACCCCCAGCAGGAGGCCGGAAAACTGGCTGCCGAGCAGTTCGGCGAGCCGCACGGTGAGCGGCCGCACGTCGCGGTAGCCCATGCCGCCGCCACGCTCGAAGCGGCCTTGCGGACCGGAAATCTCGCGCTGGATCATGGTGGGACCTCAGCGTTCCAGGCCAAAGGCATTGCGGGCCGGGGCGCCGGACGGCGCCGGCCCCTGAACCTGGGTGCCGGGCGTGGAGGGCATGACGATGCGCGGGCGCTCTGCCAGTTGCTGCTGCAGTCGCGGCGGGAAGGATGGCGGCATCGCGGTCACGGCAGGTGCTGGCACCGCCCCCGGTATCGCCGCGGATCCAGCGGCGAAGGCGGCAGGGTCCATTCCCCCGGCGGTCAGGTAGCCCGCGAGGAATATGGCCGCCCCGAGACCGAGCATGGCGCCCAGCCTCAGCAACGGGCGCCGCTGACGCCGTTCCTGGCGCTCCGGCGCCTGAGCTGCCGCCATGGCCTCGCCGAGATGGATGTGCAGATGCACGACCTGCGGCCCGGCGCCGGGTTCCGCCACTCCCTCCTGGAGCCCGGGAAGGTTCACCACCAGCCCGCCCTCCGCCATTGCAAGTTTCGCCATCACCCCTGCTCCCTTCGCTTCGGCTCGGAGCGATCCTGCTGGACGGTCATGCGAATGGCGCTCACGGCTTCCTCGACGCAGGGCTGGAACAGGGCATGCCGCGCCGTCCGCTCGGCCTGCCAATGGGAACGGGCGCCGACCGCCTCGACGCGTGGATTGGGGTGGCTGTTCTGCCCTGGCCCGTGCCCGGGAAAGCCCAGCGAATGCAGCGCATACCAGAGGTTGCGATCCACCAGCTTGAGGCCGTTGAACTGCGCCGGCGCCAGTACGCCGGAGGCCAGTCGAGCGGCATTGAGGAGCCCCATCAATGCGGTGGTCTCGTAGCCATGGAGATTGGCGGCGATGTCAGC